>JANTGN010000023.1 GCA_024762895.1 Thiotrichales bacterium | reverse complement strand
ACAGATAGAGTTCTTCGGTGGTTGAGCTAGCTGAACATAAGCCGGCCAGGTGGTCCGGTACAGCCGCCAGCAAGGCCTCGGCCGTCATATTCAGGGCAGTGTGCCAGTCGGTCTCCTGCCACTGATCCTTTACCCTGATCATCGGGGTGGTAAGACGCTCTTCATGACTCAGGGCCTGATAGCTAAAGCGATCACGATCCGAGATCCAGCATTCATTCACGGTTTCATTATCGCGAGGTACCGCACGGACCAGGTCCTGATGATAGCTATGCAGATAGATATTTGAGCCAATGCAGTCATGCGGAGCAATCGAGGCATGCTGCAACATTTCCCAGGCACGAGCGGCAAAGCGCGAAGGCTTGGCTGTGAGGGCACCAACGGGGCAGAGATCGATGACATTGCCCGACAGCTCGGAACTAATACTCTGTTCCACATAGGTGCCAATTTCCATGAATTCACCACGCCCGGTAGCGCCCATCTCCCGTAGACCAGCGATCTCATCACCAAAACGGACACATCGAGTGCAATGGATACACCGGGTCATTTCGGTCGCAATGAGAGGACCGATATTCTTATCTTTAACGACACGCTTGGCCTCGGTGTAATGCGAGACATCCTCACCATACCCCATGGCCACATCCTGCAACTCGCACTCACCGCCCTGGTCACAGACAGGACAATCCAGCGGATGGTTGATCAGCAGGAACTCCATGGTGCCTTTCTGGGCGGCAATGGCCTTTGGCGAACGTGTAAAGACCTTCATGCCCTCCGCCACGGGCGTGGCACAGGCAGGCAACGGCTTGGGTGCCTTTTCTACCTCGACCAGGCACATACGACAATTCGCGGCGACAGAGAGTTTCTTGTGATAACAGAAACGCGGGATCTTGATACCGGACTCATCGGCCACCTCGATCAGCATCGAACCACTCAGGGCCTTGAGCGGCTTCCCGTCAATTTCGATATTGACCCAGTTACCGCTCATGAAGACTGCCCTTTATCTTTGGCAACCATACTGTGACCATGTTCGATGTAATAGGCAAACTCGTCTCTAAAATGCTTGACGAAGCTTCGAACCGGCATGGCAGCTGCATCGCCCAGGGCGCAGATGGTGCGACCCTCGATCTTGCTGGCCACATCATCCAGCCGATCAAGATCTTCCATTCGCCCCTTACCTTCCACGATGCGGGTCAACATACGGTATAACCATCCGGTACCCTCACGGCAGGGGGTACACTGACCACAGGACTCCGAGAAATAAAACCGGGAAATCCTGCGCAGGGCCTGCACCATACAGGTCGTCTCATCCATGACAATGACGGCACCGGAACCCAGCATGGAGCCCGCTTTGCTGATGGAGTCATAGTCCATGTTGGCCTGCATCATGGCATCAGCAGGCACCACGGGCACGGACGATCCACCGGGTATCACGGCCTTGAGTTTGTTGTCATTTAACACGCCACCGGCAAGGTCCAGAAGTTCGGAAAAAGGCGTACCCATGGGTATTTCAAAATTACCTGGGTTATTCACATGCCCGGAGACGGAAAACAATTTTTCTCCGCCGGCACTGGGGATTCCCAGTTCAAGGAACCACTCGCCACCATTACGCATAATCGCAGGTATAGAGGCCAGCGACTCGGTATTATTAATGGTCGTCGGGCGCCCATAGAGACCGAAGTTGGCCGGGAAGGGGGGCTTATATCTCGGCTGCCCTTTTTTCCCCTCAAGCGATTCCAGTAGAGCAGTCTCTTCACCGCAGATATAGGCCCCTGCCCCCAGCGATCCATACAGATCGATATCGATACCGGAACCCATGATGTCCTTACCCAGCAGGCCGGCATCATAGGCCTCTTTCAGCGCCTGCTCGAAATGGAGGAAAGGCTCGTCCATAAATTCGCCGCGCATATAGTTGTAACCCTTATCGGCCCCAATGGCATAGGCACCAATGGCCATACCCTCGATCAGGGCATGAGGGTTAAAACGCAGAATATCCCGGTCCTTGCAGGTCCCGGGTTCAGACTCATCGGAATTACAGACCAGGTATTTCTGGCCCGGTGCGTGATGCGGCATAAAACTCCATTTCAGCCCGGTAGGAAAACCGGCACCTCCCCGTCCACGCAGATTGGACTTTTTAACATTCTCGATGACCTCGTCCGAAGGCGTCTTTTCCCTGATAATTTTTTTCCACGCCTCGTAGCCACCAGTCTTGAGATAGTTTTCAAGTGACCATGGCTGGTCTTCAAACTTTAGTGTCGTAAAACAAACCTGATTTGTCATCGGGCCTACTCGAGATTGTCCAGGATCTCATCCACCTTTTCGGGAGTGAGATTTTCGTAATAGACATGATCCACCTGCATCATGGGAGCACCACAACAAGCCGCCAGGCACTCTTCTTCCATTTTCAGATAAAACTTTCCATCCGCCGTGCTTTCACCACGTTTAATATCCAGCTTGTTCTCGATATATTCCACGATCTTGTCGCCGCCTCGCAGCAGGCAGGAGATGTTGTCGCAAACTGCGATGGTATGACGCCCCACCGGCTTGAGTTCATACATGGAATAAAAGCTGGCCACCTCATAAACTGCAATAGGTGGAAGATCCAGGTAATCTGCCACGGCATCCATCTGATCCACAGAGAGGTAACCTTCTTCGTGCTGGACCGCGCGTAATGCCGCGAGAACGGCCGAGCGCTTCTGCTCTTCCGGATACTTACCCAGCCAGTGATCGATCTCTTCACGCACATGGCCGGATAACAGATCAGACTTGTGAGAGGCTTCGGCCATCAGCGATCTATCTCCCCGAAAACAACATCCTGTGTACCGATAATGGCCACCACATCGGCCAGCATATGTCCCTTGGCCATTTCATCCATTGAGGCCAGATGAGCAAACCCTGGTGCTCTTATCTTGAGTCGATAGGGCTTATTGGAACCATCCGAGACCAGATAGATGCCAAACTCACCCTTGGGGTGCTCCACCGCCGTATAGACCTCTCCGGGCGGCAGGCTATAACCCTCGGTAAACAGTTTGAAATGATGGATTAATGATTCCATGTCGGTCTTCATAGCTTCACGAGATGGCGGTGTGATCTTATGATTCCCATACATCACCGGGCCAGGATTAGCACGCAACCAGTCGACACATTGACGGATAATACGATTGGACTGACGCATCTCTTCCACACGCACCAGGTAGCGATCATAACTATCACCATTACTGCCTACCGGGATATCAAAATCCACCTTGTCGTAGGCGGCATAGGGTTGTTTCTTACGTATATCCCATTCCACACCAGAACCACGCAGCATGGGGCCTGTGAAGCCAAGTTGCAGGGCGCGCTCCGGGGATACCACTCCAATACCTACGGTACGTTGCTTCCAGATTCGGTTATCGGTCAGCAGTGTTTCGTACTCATCCACACGCCCGGGAAAACGTTCGGTGAAATCCTCGATAAAGTCGAGTAACGAGCCCTGGCGTGATTCATTCAGGACATCGACTTCTTTCTGGGAATGCCAGCGAGAGGCCTCGTATCTGGGCATGCTGTCGGGCAGGTCACGATACAGGCCACCGGGACGATAATAGGTCGCATGCATACGTGCGCCGGATACGGCCTCGTAACAGTCCATCAGGTCTTCTCGCTCCCTGAAGGCATACAGAAACATGGTCATGGCGCCGACATCCAGCCCATGAGTACCGATCCACATCAGGTGATTCAGGATGCGGGTGATCTCATCAAACATGGTGCGTATATACTGGGCACGTTCAGGCGCCTCGATTCCTAAGAGGCGCTCAATGGCGAGAACATAGCCATGTTCATTACACATCATGGAGACATAATCGAGACGATCCATATAACCAATACTCTGGTTATAGGGCTTGCTCTCGGCCAGTTTTTCGGTGCCACGGTGTAACAGACCGATATGTGGATCGGCGCGCTGTATGACCTCACCATCCAACTCCAGCACCAGGCGCAACACACCATGGGCAGCAGGATGCTGGGGACCAAAATTGAGAGTGTAGTTACGTATCTCAGGCATCACCCTGCTCCTGAGCCTTAGAATTTTCCGTCCGTTCTTCGACACGGATGACCTTAGGTACATTCACCCTGGGTTCGATACTGACCGGCTCATAGATGACCCTGGCCTGCTCGGGGTCATAACGCATTTCAACATGGCCTATCAACGGGAAATCCTTGCGCAGTGGATGTCCTACAAAGCCATAATCCGTAAGGATACGACGCAGGTCCGGGTGTCCGTTGAACAAGATACCCAATAGGTCGAAGGCCTCACGCTCAAACCAGTTAGCGCTATTCCAGATATCAATCACGGAATCCATGCGTGGAAAATCATCCTCTTCGCAGTAGGCCTTAAGCCTCAGACGATAATTATTCGAGACCGATAACAGTTGGTAGACTACGGCAAAACGGCGCCCTGACATTTCCTGAATGGGGGTCGGTTCTTCAAAACTGAATCGTGCGGCCGCCTTGGGCTCGACCCCACGACTAAAGCCCTGATCACTCGCCCCTTCCGTTGACCACTCGCCAACGCCATAGTCTGAATAGTCTACTCCTGCCAGATCCATGAGTTCTTCAAAGCCATATTCGTCGTGGAGTGCATGACAGGTCTCAATCAGTTGCCCAGAAGAAACTTCAATATTGAGTTCTCCATAGGCAATGAAACACTCAGAGAGCTTGAGATTTTTATCGTGTTTCAGGCGTTCGGCCAGTTGTTCGAGTCTTTGGCTCATAGGGTCAACGGGCTATGGTCTCGGTACGATGTATCTTGCTCTGAAGCTGCAGGATACCGTAGAGGAGTGCCTCGGCCGTGGGCGGGCAACCTGGCACATAGATATCTACCGGCACGATGCGATCACAGCCGCGTACGACGGAATAGGAATAATGATAATAGCCACCGCCATTGGCGCAGGAACCCATTGAAATAACCCATCGGGGCTCGGCCATCTGATCGTAGACCTTACGCAGCGCCGGCGCCATCTTGTTCACCAGGGTACCCGCCACGATCATGACGTCGGATTGCCTGGGGCTGGGGCGGAACATGACCCCAAAGCGGTCAAGGTCATAGCGTGAAGCACCGGCATGCATCATCTCAACGGCACAGCAGGCAAGACCAAAGGTCATGGGCCACATGGAACCGGTACGCGCCCAGTTGATCAGCTTATCCGCCGAGGTGGTCACAAAGCCTTTCTCGAGTACGCCCTCTACTCCCATTCCAGGGCTCCCTTCTTCCACTCATAAATGAAGCCGATGACCAGCACACCAAGAAAAATGGCCATGGCAATCAGCCCAAACAAACCGATAGAATCGAGCGCAACGGCCCAGGGAAACAGAAAGGCTATCTCAAGATCAAAGATAATAAAAAGTATCGCTACCAGATAGAAGCGAACATCGAATTTCATGCGAGAGTCCTCAAAGGCCTCGAATCCGCATTCATAGGGGGAACCCTTTGCAGGGTCAGGTCGTCTGGGACCCAGCACCAGGCCGATCGTGAGCAACACTGCCCCCATGATCAACCCTACTGCCATAAAAATCAGGATCGGGAGATACCCTTCTAACATTCTTTATCCCCACCTGCCAGCTATTCATGCCAGCGCAGGCTTGTCTGTTAGTTTTTCTCTGACCAGTCCTGGCCTGAGCACGCTGAATCCATCATTGCAGTCTATGCGAGCTGATGGACTCATGCAAGGCAGTCAATCTCCCCTTTCCGGGTTGTTTTTATTTCATTGATATAAAGCATTTTATCAATGAATTTCTATCAAAAATGGTGCCGACGGCCGGAGTCGAACCGGCACGGCTTGCGCCACTACCCCCTCAAGATAGCGTGTCTACCAATTCCACCACGTCGGCAATGCTTTTACTCAGGTACATCAGCGGGCGTTGTGGCCGGCTGCTCTTCCACAGGTACGTCATCGGCGGGGATATCGCTAACAGGTATATCCTGCTTGATGGGCTCAGCCTGCACGTCCTGCGACTCTTGAATCAAGGCCTGATCCACCACACTCTGTGCCGTGGGCTGATTGCTAATCATGTAGGCCATACCCAGTGAGTTGAAGAAAAACAATGCAGCCAGGATCGCAGTTGAACGACTAAGAAAATTAGCCGATCCACGAGAACCAAAGACAGTCGATGAGGCCCCGCTACCAAAGGCAGCACCGGCATCCGCACCCTTACCCTGCTGGAGCAATACCAGGGTAATCAGTGCGATACTGATAATCACCTGTGCCACAATCAAAATACTATAAAGCATATAAAAAACCGTTCAGTTAATTCAGTCAGCGGCCTGACAGATTGTTAAAAATTCACCGGCGGCTAGTGAAGCGCCACCAATCAGGCCACCATCAATATCGGGCTTCGCGAAGAGTTCTTCGGCATTGTTACCCTTGACGCTCCCCCCATAGAGGATCTGCAGGCCATCAGCCACAGACTGATCTTCTGCTGCAATCCGACCACGGATAAAGGCATGGACCTCCTGTGCCTGCTCGGGGGTTGCAGTCATGCCAGTACCGATAGCCCAAACCGGCTCATAAGCAATCACTGCATCTTTGAAGGCATCGATACCCTCGAGATCAATCACTGCATCAATCTGGCGAGCCACGACCTTTTCCGTAATATTCTGTTCACGTTCCTGCAGGGTCTCACCCACACACAGGATAGGCTTCAGACCATGACGACGTGCGGCAGCAAACTTTCTTGCCGTCAGCTCATCACTTTCACCATAGATTGAACGACGTTCAGAATGCCCGACGATGGCATAGGCGCAACCCATTTCTCTGATCATGGTACCGGCCACCTCACCGGTGAAGGCACCGCTGTCTTCGGCGCTGACATCCTGACTGCCCATGGCGATAGGACCAGGACCGTCGGCAAGCATCTGACCAACCTCGTTGAGGTAGACATAGGGAGGACAGACGGCCACCTGGGTTTTCTTGATTGCAGAAATCCCGGACTGCAGGCCTTCAACCAGTTCTTTGATGCTCGCACGGGTGCCATTGAGCTTCCAGTTACCGGCAACCAGGGGTATGCGCATGAGCTGCTCCATAGTTCGAGAAAGCCGGCAATCTTAGCGAGGTAGGCCCAAGAAATCAATTGATTTTGCGCAGGTTTTCCCGCGTCAAATAGCCTCACCGGCAAGACTGACGGCATCGGCGATCTGCTGCGCCAGCACCTTAACCTGACGCTCCTCCTTTCCCTCCACCATGACCCTGACCAGGGGCTCTGTACCCGATGGGCGCAACAGAACGCGGCCCTCACTTCCCAGAGTGGCCTCTACGTCGGCAACGGCCTGTTTGATCACAGGGGTATCCTTGATATTCAGCTTACTGGACATGGGCACATTCACCAGGGTCTGAGGCATCTTGGTCATGCCCTTTTTCAGGTCATAAAGACTTTTACCCGTTGTGGTCATGACATACAGGATCTGCAGGGCGGCAACGATACCATCCCCGGTAGAGGTCCGATCCAGGCAGATAATATGCCCCGAAGACTCACCACCAAGTTTCCAGTCCTTGGCCTTCAGCAACTCCATCACGTAACGGTCACCCACGGCGGCACGTTCAAAGGGGATATCCATCTCTTTGAGGGCCAGTTCCAGGCCGAGATTGCTCATCAGGGTTCCCACCACACCGCCAGAACAACGCCCTTCCTCATGCGTGCTCTTGGCAATAATATAGAGGGCCTCGTCTCCATCGACGATCTCACCCTTGTGGTCCACCATGATCAGGCGATCACCGTCCCCATCCAGCGCAATACCAATATGGGCCTGATTACTCAGTACGACATTGCTGAGACTCTTTGGCGAGGTGGCACCACAGTCCGCATTGATATTCAGACCGTCGGGACTGGTTCCGATCCTGATGACCTCGGCACCCAGCTCCTCAAAGACAAAGGGCGCAATATGATAGGTGGCTCCATTGGCACAATCGACCACGATCTTGAGTCCATGCAGGACGGTTCGGGAAGGTATGGTGCTCTTACAAAATTCAATATATCGCCCCTGGGCATCCTTGATCCGCTCCGCCTTGCCCAGATCGGCCGAATCCACGATTTCCATGGGAGAGTCCATTTCGGCCTCAATGGCGAGTTCCACTTCATCAGGCAACTTAGTTCCATCGCCAGAGAAAAACTTGATGCCATTGTCGTAATAGGGATTATGAGAGGCGCTGATCACGATGCCTGCTGATGAACGCAGCGTGCTGGTCAGGTAAGCAATACCCGGGGTTGGCATGGGGCCCACCAGGCGTATATCGATTCCAGCCGCTGACAGGCCCGCCTGTAAGGCCGACTCCAGCATATAGCCCGATATACGAGTATCCTTGCCGATGAGTACAGAGGGATGACCATTGCCAACCAGCACCCGTCCTGCCGCCCAGCCCAGTTTGAGCACGAACTCTGGCGTCATCATCCTGGAGCCAACACGACCCCGTATCCCGTCCGTTCCGAAATATCGCTTTTCCATGGTGATCCTTCTTGATTATTGTCTTATTGCTGCCACGATCCTGAGCGCCTCAACGGTCGGGCCTACATCGTGGACCCGTATAATAGCAGCCCCTTTCATCGCCGCAATAACCGCAGCAGCAACGCTGCCATGGACCCGCTGATCAGTGGGTACATCACCGAGTAATGTTCCAATCATGCGTTTCCGTGACAAACCAACCAGTAGTGGACACCTCAGCTCGAGAAAGCGATCCAGATTCGCTAGCAAACTGATATTGTGCTCCAGGGTCTTGCCGAAACCAAACCCCGGGTCCAGCAGAAGTCGATGACGAGCGATACCCGCCTGCTCGCAGGCCTCGAGGCGAGCCTGAAAAAAGCCCATAATTTCGGCCAAGATATCTCCGTACTGGGGGTCTTCCTGCATGCTGCGCGGCTCACCCTGCATATGCATCAGGCAAACCGGCACCTCACTCTCTGCCACCACCTCCAGGGCTCCTTCTTCCTGCAGGGCACGCACATCATTAATGAGGCCCGCCCCCTGTTTTAGCGCCTCCTGCATCACCATCGGTTTCGAGGTATCGATCGAGATGGGAATATCGACCTCCTGTTTGAGGGCCTCCAGTACAGGGATGACACGATCCAGCTCTTGCTGAACCGAGACCTCTGCAGCACCGGGGCGAGTCGACTCCCCACCAATATCGAGGATATCGGCCCCCTGAGCTGTCATGTCCAGGGCGTGCTCAATAGCTTTTGAAGGATCAAAAAAACGTCCTCCATCCGAAAATGAATCCGGAGTGACATTCACTATCCCCATGACCAGGGGGTGATCTAGTTGCAGGGTATTGTCTGCACAGTGCAGTTGTTGGGACATGGTAAAAGCAAGAGCGCCCGGACTAAGCCGGGCGCCTGGTTAGGTTAGTGAAGGCTGGCGGGCCCACCGATCGTGTCATCACCGGTGTCCTTTTCCGGCTTTTTCTCTTCATCGGCCCTGGCCTGATGACCGTCATCTTCCGGCGGCTCAATATCATCCCAATCAGATGGCGGCCCAGGCTCCTTACCATCCATAATGTCCTTGATCTGCTCCTGATCGATGGTCTCGTACTTCATCAGGGCATCAGCCATGGTATGCAACTTATCCATATTTTCCTTGAGGATATTCTCGGCGCGCTGATAGTTCGACTCGATATAGTGACGAATCTCTTCATCAATCACATGGGCCGTCTCATCCGACATCATCTTGTGCTGGGTCACACTACGCCCCAGAAAGACCTCACCCTCTTCCTCACTATAGGTCAACGGTCCCAGCTTATCGGACAGGCCCCACTTGGTGACCATATTACGAGCAATATCCGTGGCGCGTTCTATATCGTTTGAGGCACCTGTAGTCACGGCGTCGTGGCCAAAAATCAGTTCTTCCGCAATTCGTCCGCCAAACAGGCTGCATATCTGACTCTGCAGACGCCGTTTGCTGTAGCTGTAACGATCATCTTCGGGCAGGAACATGGTCACCCCCAGGGCGCGTCCACGAGGAATAATACTAACCTTATAGACCGGGTCGTGTTCCGGCACCGACAGGCCCACAATGGCATGCCCGGCCTCATGATAGGCGGTGAGCTTTTTCTCGTCTTCACTCATGACCATGGACTTGCGTTCCGCACCCATCATGATCTTGTCCTTGGCGCGTTCGAAGTCATCCATGTCCACGGAGCGCTTATTGGCGCGCGCTGCAAACAGGGCGGCCTCGTTGACCAGGTTGGCCAGATCAGCACCCGAAAAACCAGGAGTACCACGAGCAATAATGGCGGGCTTCACATTATCACCCAGGGCAACCTTACGCATATGAACACGTAATATCTGTTCACGGCCACGCACATCGGGCAGCCCCACTACGACCTGACGGTCAAAACGACCGGGGCGCAACAAAGCAGGATCGAGCACATCGGGACGGTTGGTGGCACTGATGACGATGACGCCTTCATTACCTTCGAAGCCATCCATCTCCACCAGGAGCTGATTCAGCGTCTGTTCGCGTTCGTCATGTCCACCGCCGAGACCGGCGCCACGATGACGACCGACGGCATCGATCTCATCAATAAAGATAATACAGGGGGCGTGCTTCTTGGCCTGGTCGAACATATCACGGACACGAGAGGCACCTACACCGACGAACATCTCGACGAAATCGGAACCGGAGATACTGAAGAAGGGCACCTTGGCCTCACCCGCAATGGCCTTGGCCAGCAGGGTCTTACCGGTACCGGGAGGCCCCACCATCAGGACACCACGGGGAATCTTGCCACCCAGTTTCTGGAACTTACTGGGGTCACGCAGGAAATCGACCAGCTCTTCAACATCGTCCTTGGCCTCTTCACAACCGGCCACGTCCTGGAAGGTAACCTTGATCTGATCTTCCCCCATGAGTTTGGCCTTACTCTTGCCAAAACTCATGGCGCCACGACCACCGCCACCCTGCATCTGGCGCATAAAGAAAATCCATACGCCAATCAGGAGTAGCATGGGGAACCAGCTAATGAGGATTTCCATTAAGAGGGAACGCTGCTGGGGCTCAGCGGCACGTATCTCGACATTATTGGCCAGCAGATCATCAACCATCTTGGGGTCATTGGGCGGCGTAAAGGTCTTGAACTTATTCCCACTAAACGTGGTGCCTTCGATTTCGTTGCCCCTGATGACCACGCTCTGAATACGCCCACCCTTTACCTCGGAGAGGAAATCAGAATAGGCCAAGGTACTGGATGCCGTTCCCTGGGGGGTAAAATTATTAAACACCGACATGAGTACGACGGCGATTACCACCCATAAAATCAGATTTTTTACCAGATCATTCAAAACTTGGAATCCTCTATCTTGACTGTTGCTCTCAACTTTATACCACTTTTCGACCGCGGGCCAGCGCATAAACCTCGCTACTCCGGGGTCTCGAAGCCTTGGGTTTTCGAATCATCAGTCGTTCAAATTCGCTTCTTAATTCCTTGAAATAGGCCTCAGAACCTTCTCCCTGAAAAACTTTGACCAGCATATCGCCTCCTGGTTTCAATATCTGCCTTGCCATTTCCAGGGCTAGCTCAACCAGATACATGGACCGGGGCTGATCGACAGCATCCATTCCACTCATGTTGGGGGCCATATCGGACAATACAAGGTCCACGGGTTGATTACCGATGATTTTCATCAATTTTTCGAAAACGGCCTCTTCACGAAAATCACCCTGAACAAAATCAACACCTTCAATAGGGTCCATGGGAAGAATATCAGTGGCAATCACCCTGCCCTTTTTACCCACCAGGTTGCGTGCAACCTCTGACCACCCCCCCGGTGCAGCACCGAGATCAACGACCGTCATGCCTGGCCTGATCAGCTGGTCGCGCTTCTGGATTTCCAGTAATTTATAGACGGCACGAGAGCGATAACCTTCCTGCTGGGCTCGCTGGACATATTCATCACTGAAATGCTCGCGCAGCCACTGCTTACTGGTCTTGCTGCGCGTACTCTTTTTTCCTGAACTCATAACTACTTACCATACACGGTCGACTATGCTCATTTCATGCTAGAATCGCCGACCGTTCTAAATATCTTCCGCTATGACACTCAACGAATCTCAGAAAAAGCACCTGCGCGGGCTTGCCCACAAACTCAGACCTGTCGTTATGGTTGGCCAGCATGGGCTGAAAGAAACCATTTTCGAGGAGGTTGAAATTGCCCTTGATGCCCATGAACTAATCAAAATCAAGGTCTCGGTCGGTGATCGTCTTGAGCGCGATGAGATCATCCAGAAGATCTGCGATAGAAGCAGCGCTATTCTGGTCCAGCGAGTCGGCAACATCGCCATTCTGTTTCGCCGCAACCCTCACAAAGCCAGGATCGAACTACCCAGATAAGGTTCGACCCAGGCCTAGATGTACTGTACCTCTACGATCTCGTATTCCACATCGCCCCCAGGTGTCATCACGACCACAATATCACCTTCTTCTTTACCGATCAGGGCGCGCGCTATGGGGGAACCAATAGAAATTTTACCTTCCTTGATTTCGGCCTCATCTTCTCCGACGATCTGATAGGTCTTCTCATCACCGCTATCGACATCGGCAATGAGTACGGTAGAACCAAATATCACTTTACCCTCATTGGACATCTTGGTGACGTCGATAATCTGGGCATGACTCAGCTTGCTTTCCAGGTCCTGGATTCGGCCCTCGATAAATCCCTGCTGCTCACGGGCTGCATGATATTCGGCATTTTCCTTCAGGTCGCCATGCTCACGCGCCTCCGCTATCGCCGCCACCACACGTGGACGGTCCTCGCTCTTGAGTCGCTGCAACTCCTCCTTGATCTTTTCAGCACCCTTAACGGTCAATGGAACCTTATTCATGAATTCAAAGTCTCCTTGTGCAGATCCTGCAGACGATATACATGTTTGGTCTCAGGATAGGCCATCGCCAGTATCATTGCATGAGCCCCTGATATTGTTGTGGTATAGGTGACCTTTCTCTGCAGGGCCTCCCGACGGATAGTGAAAGAATCGGCAATAGCGGTCTTACCCTCCGTTGTATTAACGATCAGGTCGATCTGCTCATTCTTGATCATATCGACCACATGAGGACGTCCTTCCAGTACCTTATTGATACGCTCACACTCCAGGCCCGCCTCCTGCAGTGCCATGGCAGTTCCCCCGGTGGCGACCAGTTTAAAGCCCTGTTTGTCCAGCTCTCGGGCAACGGGTATCGCAGCCTCTTTATCGGCATCACGTACACTGATAAAGGCCGCTCCCTTCTGTGGCACCCTGACACCGACTGCCAGCTGAGATTTGGCATAGGCCTCCGCAAAACTGGCCCCTACCCCCATTACCTCGCCGGTAGATTTCATCTCAGGACCCAGGATCGGATCCACCCCCGGGAACTTAATGAAGGGGAATACCGCCTCTTTAACCGAATAATAGGAGGGAATGATCTCTTTGGTCATACCCTGCTGGGCCAGGGTCTTACCCGTCATACAGCGGGCTGCCACCATGGCCAGGGGTTTTCCAATGGCCTTGGAGACATAAGGCACGGTGCGCGAGGCGCGGGGGTTGACTTCCAGAAGAAAGATTTTCTCACCCTGCACGGCAAACTGTATGTTCATCAGCCCAACGACCTTGAGGGCAAAGGCCAGCTTACGTGTCTGATCACGAATCTCATCCTGAACGGAATCCGGCAGGGAGTACGGAGGCAGTGAACAGGCAGAATCACCGGAATGAACTCCGGCCTGCTCAATATGCTGCATCACACCACCGATGACGACGTCTTCACCATCGCAGATGGCATCGACATCGACCTCGATGGCGTCATCCAGGAAACGATCCAGCAGTACAGGGGCATCATTTGAGACCTGAACCGCCTCGCGCATATAACGACGCAGGTCATCCTCGTCATAGACGATCTCCATTGCGCGACCACCCAGCACGTAGGAAGGTCGAACCACCACAGGAAAACCAACCTCTTCTGCCAACCTGACAGCCTCGTTTGGATCACGGGCTGTACGGTTTGGTGGCTGTACAAGATCCAGCTCCTGGATCAGATGCTGAAAACGTTCACGGTCCTCGGCCAGATCGATGGAATCGGGCGAGGTGCCGATGATAGGCACATTCGCGGCCTCCAGATCACGCGCGAGCTTCAGGGGCGTCTGCCCACCATATTGGACGATCACGCCGGTGGGTTTTTCCACGTGTACTATTTCGAGTACATCTTCCAGTGTGAGGGGCTCAAAATACAGCCGGTCAGAGGTATCGTAATCGGTAGAAACCGTCTCAGGGTTACAGTTAACCATAATAGTCTCGTAGCCGTCATCACGCAGCGACAGGGCGGCATGGACACAGCAGTAATCAAACTCGATCCCCTGACCTATGCGGTTCGGGCCACCGCCCAGAATAATAATTTTCTGGCGATCGGTGGGATCCGCCTCGCACTCCTCTTCATAAGTGGAGTACATATAGGCGGTTGAAGTAGAAAACTCGGCTGCACAGGTATCGACGCGCTTATAAACGGGACGCACACCCAGTTCGGTACGCTTTTTCCTTATGGTCTTTTCGGTTTCATTCAGCAGAATGGCGAGGCGCCGGTCGGAAAAGCCCTTGCGTTTGAGGTTACGGAATTCCTGTGCTGAGAGTGCGTCCAGGCTGCTGTGCTTGAGTGACTGCTCGATCTCGACCAGCTCCTCTATCTGGGCCAGGAACCAGGGGTCGATACCGGTGCGTCTCTGAATATCGTCGAACTCCATCCCCATTCTGAAGGCATCCGCCACGTACCAGAGTCTGCGAGGGCCCACATCAATCAATTCACGATGAATGATATCCGCGGCCTGTGGATCCGAGGGATGCACCATTTCATCCAGGCCATCGGCACCGATCTCCAGTCCACGCAGGGCCTTTTGCAGGGACTCCTGCTGAGTACGCCCCATGGCCATGACCTCACCCACAGATTTCATCTGAGTGGTCAGGCGAGAGTCGGCCTGCGGGAATTTCTCAAAGGTAAAGCGAGGTATCTTGGTGACAACATAATCGATACTTGGCTCAAAAGAAGCGGGCGTAGCACCACCGGTAATATCGTTTTGTAGCTCATCCAGGGAATAGCCGACTGCCAGTTTGGCCGCAACCTTGGCAATCGGAAAGCCGGTGGCCTTCGAGGCCAGGGCTGAAGAACGCGACACACGAGGATTCATCTCAATAATCACGAGACGCCCATTACCGGGATTCACGGAAAACTGTACATTCGACCCTCCGGTGTCCACGCCGATCTTGCGCAGCACCGCCAGGGAGGCATCACGCATGATCTGATATTCCTTATCGGTCAGGGTCTGTGCCGGCGCCACCGTAATGGAATCACCGGTGTGCACCCCCATGGGATCCAGATTCTCTATAGAACAGATAATGATCGCATTATCCTTGTGGTCCCGCACCACCTCCATCTCGTATTCTTTCCAGCCCAGGAGCGACTCTTCCAGCAGGACCTCGGTCGTTGGTGACATATCCAGGCCGCGCTTGACGATTTCTTCGAATTCCTCGCGATTATAGGCAATCCCACCACCGGAACCCCCCATGGTGAAGGACGGACGGATAATCGTAGGGAATCCCAGGCCTGCCTGTACCTGCAGGGCCTCTTCGAGGCTATGTGCAACGGCGGAACGAGCCGATTCCAGCCCAATATCATCCATGGCCTTACGAAAGCGCTCACGATCCTCAGCCATGTCGATGGCATCGATACTGGCCCCGATCATTTCTACCTGATGCTCTTCCAGCACCCCTTGGCGGGCCAGGTCCAGGGCACAGTTCAGAGCGGTCTGCCCCCCCATGGTCGGCAACAGGGCATCGGGTTTTTCCTGCTCAATAATCTTGGCAACCGTTCGCCACTCAATGGGTTCGATATATATTGCATCGGCCATTTCCGGGTCGGTCATAATCGTCGCAGGGTTTGAATTGACCAGGATGACTCGATAGCCTTCTTCCATCAGTGCCTTACAGGCCTGGGCGCCCGAATAATCAAACTCGCAGGCCTGACCGATGACTATGGGTCCGGCACCGATAATCAGAATGCTCTTTATATCATTACGTTTTGGCATGGCTTCTTACTATGTCGATCTGCCGTAGCAGATAGTTTGAATTCATTCGGCTCAGGCAGCTGAACGGCGCTTCTCAATCAATTCGATAAAATGATCGAACAAAGGCGCTACATCGTGAGGACCGGGACTGGCCTCGGGATGCCCCTGAAAACCAAAGGCCGGCTTCCCTGTATGCTCTACGCCCTGAAGGCTTCCATCGAATAAGGAACGGTGTGTTGCCTTCAGATGTTCAGGCAGGCTGTTCTCGTCAACTGCAAAACCATGGTTCTGGCTACTGATCATGACCTGGTTATTACCCAGATCCTGTACCGGATGGTTGGCACCATGATGACCAAACTTCATCTTCACGGTCTGGGCCCCACTAGCCAGACTCAGCAACTGGTGCCCCAGGCAGATCCCGAACAGGGGAATCCCTTTTTCCAGCAACTCGGCAATAGCTGTCTGGGCGTAATCACAGGGCTCGGGATCACCCGGACCATTGGAAAGGAACACCCCATCGGGGTTTAATGCCAGCACTTCACTGGCTGGGGTCTGTGCCGGCACAACGGTCAGGCGACAACCCCGATCTACAAGCATACGCAGGATGTTGCGTTTAACACCATAATCATAGGCGACCACATGCAGAGGTAGCTTTTCTTCGATCGGATGCGGCGCCTGGGGCAGCCCCGATTCCAGCGACCAGGTCCCCTGCGCCCATTCATAGGGAGTGCCAGTGGTGACTTCCCTGGCCAGATCCATGCCCTTGAGTCCTGGAAAGCCCCTGGCTGCCTCGATCGCCACCTGTTCGTCTATGCTGTCTCCAGCCACAATACAGCCTCCCTGAGCACCCTTTTCTCTCAGGATACGGGTTAGCCGACGAGTATCTATACCTGAGATGGCAACCACCTTATGTCGTACAAGGTAGTCTTCCAGGCCTTCCCCTAATCGCCAGTTGCTGGCTCTTGGTGGTACATCACGTACCACGAAGCCACTGACATAGAGATGGGAAGACTCTTCATCGTCTTCATTCACACCTACATTGCCAATATGGGGGTAAGTCAGCGTCACGATCTGACGCGCATAGGAGGGGTCGGTAAGAATCTCTTGATACCCGGTCAGGGCCGTATTGAAAACGACCTCACCCGTCGTCTGACCCTCATAACCAATAGATTCGCCCCAAAATACACTACCGTCTTCCAGGGCTAACAGGGCGGGTTTTCTCAAGAGGACCTCCGGATACTGGACAGACAAACGGGACGAATTCTCTGAATCCATCCCGCTCGAATAAATCATAAATTCCGGATGCGTATGCTACCTGATTCGCCGCCCTGTGGCGAGATAATTCTGCCTATTACAACAACCCTTCAGCCGGATCTTATCTTGATCGAGTCGCCTCGGACTCGATACGGTCAAGCAGACCTACGATTTCCTTTGAAAGCGGCTCTACCTGCTGATACAGGGCCTCTGCCTCAACGTCTTTTCTCGCCTCCTTCAGTTCCAGTATTTCCTTAATGATTTTATGCAACTCCTCGTGAGGAGGATTAATATTCTGGAAATCCTTCATCTGGCCATATTTACGCTTGCCTTCCGAGAAGTACCATTTCCCCAGGACACAGTGCTTATGCGACACAGCCTGAGCCTTGGTCAGGGCCGAGGTATCTCCGTCCAGGAATTGACGCAGGCGGTCCTTCCATGCCAGGTGCGCATTCTTGGCAGCACTAAAATCAAAACTACAGGAGGCCGTTGCCTTTATATGAAAGAGACTGAACTGCTGTTTCAGGTCCTCGACATGGCGCACCAGGTCCTGCCCGTTGTCGGCACTCAGCGAGGCATCTTCGGCTGTCCTGTTTGTCATCTGACTGATTGCCACGACATTACGATTCATTTCCTCGGCCACGGCCTCCTGCTCTGTGGCAGCGGTAGCGATCTGTGTATTCATATCGCTAATGACTCGTACGGCATCGCTGATCGACTGCAAGGAGACATCAGCATTATCGGCCTCGGCCACGGCATTACCCGCCTGCTCCCTGCCACGGCCCATGATCTTGACCGTTGACCCAATACCCTGTTGCAATTCTTCAATCACATCATTAATTTCCAGGGTCGCATCCTGAGTCCTTTGCGCCAGACTTCTGACTTCATCGGCAACGACCGCAAAACCACGCCCCTGCTCTCCGGCACGGGCAGCCTCTATGGCCGCATTTAATGCCAGCAGGTTGGTCTGCTCGGCAATACCGCGAATCACTTCCATGATCTTACTGATGTTCTGGCTCTTCTCCTCCAGATTCAGAATTGACTCGGATGACCGCTCAACCTCACTGGCCAGTGCATCAATCGTATTTTTAACAGACTGCATAATGCCATGACCGTTTTTAGCCGCATCACTGGCCTGCTGGGCCGCCAATGAGGCCTCTTCAGTATTGCGTGCTACTTCCGTGACCGTGGCCGACATCTCATTCATGGCCGTGGCCACCTGCTCAGTCTCGGCCTGTTGATCGATCATGGAACGGGCCGTCTCCTCGGCAGACTCTGAGTACTGCTCGGCGATGTGACCCACATGCGCCGTGGTGTTCACCATGCGCTCAATAACCGTCTGCAGACGTGCCTGCATCAGCTTCATTGCCAGGAAGATATCCCCGATCTCATCCGAGGTCTTGACCTTGATTTCCTTACTCAGATCGCCGCTGGCAACCCCCATGGCAACGTCCTTAAGGATCGCCATTGGAGTAAGTATCATCCGAATTAGCAGGATGATGGTTAATACCGTCATCGCCAGCAGGAAGATCCCAATGGATATGGTATAGGTACGTACATTGCTGGCATTTTCGACCAGATTGTTCATCATGGCCGCGTCATCCGCAGACAACAATCCATTATTCGCAATCTGCTCCAGGGTCTGAATACCATCGGCCGTATTGATATAGATGAAACCCATCATCACGGCCAGGATAAGAATCATGATCGAAAAGGCGCCGATAATCTTGTTTTTAAGGCTAATCGTCGACAGGCCACGCTTCTTGGGCAGCTCCTTGGCATTACTCTTATTAAGCTTGTCGTAAAGGGACTGAGCTGAATCGATCTCTGCACGTGTAGGCTTCGATCGAACCGACTGGTATCCATCGATCTGACCATCCTTGAAGATCGGTGTCACAAAGGCATCGACCCAATAATGGTCACCGTTTTTGCATCGGTTCTTGACAAAACCGCGCCAGGGTTTTCCCGACTTGACCGTCGTCCACAGATCCTCGAATGCGGCCGGAGGCATATCCGGGTGGCGCACGATATTATGACTCGCCCCAATCA
>JANTGN010000022.1 GCA_024762895.1 Thiotrichales bacterium | reverse complement strand
AGCGGCCTCAGTCAATTGGCGCTCTTCCAGCCAGCCCTTGGCGAATTTCAGCTTAAGGCTGTTTTCACCCGCCTTAATGGTTTCAAAGGGAATATCGCGGTCATTGCGATTACGATGGAACAATACCGCCAGCCTGAGCAGAATGGCGAGCTGTTTGATCAGGACACACTCCTGCTTATCGCAATCAGCAAATAGCTTCATGGGAAACTTGCGACGATGACAGCGGACCAGGGTCGCGAGCCGGAACTGCTCCTGAACAGAAAATCCCGAGAGGTCTGCATGTTCCAGCAGATAGGCCCCATGCTTGTGATACTGGCTATGGGATATGATGCGACCAATCTCATGCAGATGCGCGGCCCATTCCAGCAACTCGTCATGTTCATCATCCAGTAACCAGTCATCGGCCACCTGGTCGAACAGGATATGCGCCGTGCGTGCGACCCGCTGGGCCTGGGGTATATCAATATTGAATCGGCTGGCCAGGGTTTCTATGGTACGGCCCCGAACATTTTCATGACTGTGGCGACCGAGCAGGTCGTAGATCAGTCCCTCGCGTAAAGCGCCATCGGAGACTTCCATCAGTTCAATCTTCAGGGCCTCGAAGGTAGCCTGAACAATGGCCACCCCACCGGGAAAAACCGGGGCACGATCCGCCCCCAACCCCGCCAGTTCCAGGTTATCGACATGGCCCGCCTCGATCATTGCCTTGCGAAGCTTGGACAGCCCCTTGACCGTAATACCATGCTCAGACCAGCCCTGCTCACGCAATACGCGACTGACGGCCAGCAAGGTACCGGATGCCCCTACTGACTGCTCCCAGCCCTCTCTCAGATAGTCCCTGCGTATGGTTTGTAATTCGCCCCGAGCCACCAGCACGGCATGCTTCCAGTTCTTGTCATCGATCACCCCACCAGGAAAACAACGCTGGGTGATACTCACACAACCCATATGCAGGCTTTCCATGATCTGTGGTTCAAAATGTGAACCGATAATATATTCGGTACTGCCACCACCGATATCCATGACCATACGCCGGGACTCGGTGGCAGCAAGGCTGTGTGCCACCCCCAGGTAGATCAGGCGGGCCTCTTCCCGACCGGCCACTATATCTATAGGGTGCCCCAGGGCCTTTTCGGCACGGGGTAAAAATATGGAGGAATTACGTGCCTTGCGCAGGGTATTAGTCCCAACGGCGCGAACGGCACCCCGCTCCAGTGAGCGCACGCGCTCCCCGAAACGGGCCAGACAGGCCAGCGCACGTTCCTGAGCCTCTTCCGTCAGATTGCCTTTTTTATCCAGCCCTCCACCCAAACGCACCATTTCCTTAAGCCGGTCCAGGACATGAATCTGGCCATTTTCGATGCGGGCCACGATCATGTGAAAACTATTGGAGCCAAGATCCACAGCGGCAACGGTGTCTGGAAGCTTGCGATGAAACATGGAATGAGTGGCCTCGAAGGTTGAAAAGGAACAGTATTCTTCTTATGGCTTAAGCCTGCAAGCCACTTGAACAAAACACTTCCCTTGTAGGAAAAATCTTACAACATCTATCTCGTAAACCCTACAGACATCTGACGATGTATTTGGCAATCTATAACTCAAGGGAAATGACAGCTCAGGATTGGGCTGAGAGGCAGGGAAACCTCAAGGGACTGCTGAAGGGACACCAAAGATACCGCCATGAGGGCAAAACCCGGCTTAGGGAATAAGCCGGGTTTTTTTGTGCCTCAAAACGGAATATCGTCGTCAAAGTCATCAGCAGGCGGTGCAGCAGAGGCTTGTTGCTGGGGTGCCGGTTTACTGGCCGGCGCCGCATCAAACGAGGCACTTCCACCACCCTTGCTATCGAGCATCTGCATATCATTGGCAACGATCTCGGTAGTGTAGCGGTCCTGCCCACTCTTGTCCTGCCACTTGCGTGTCTGCAGACGTCCCTCGATATAGACCTTGGACCCCTTGCGCAGATACTCACCGGCAATTTCACCCAGCTTGCCGAACATGACGACACGGTGCCACTCGGTACGCTCCTGACTTTCACCACTCTGCTTGTCCCTCCAGGAGTCGGTAGTGGCCACACTCAGGTTGCATACCGCACCACCATTCGCGGTATAACGCATATCGGGGTCATTACCGACATTCCCGATCAAAATCACCTTGTTGACACCTCTCGCCATGCTTCGCTCCTGTTAGTCTATTTTCTCTTACCAGTGGCTCATCGTTTCACTGGTGTCTGGGGACGATATTCTACGCGCGATTCACCGAGAATTCATTCAGCAAATCTTCGTCCAGGATTTGTGGATCTACCTTGAGATAGGCCGTCTGCTCCTCGGGAATCAATACCACTTCAGCAACACCATTAACGGCAGAAATGCGACGGGCTAGCTCATCTGCTTCAACCGGGGCAACCTCACCCACATTCATGATATGGCTTGCCAGGTATCGGGGCTTTTTCATACTGGAGGCAAAGATCAGCCAGAGGATCAGGACCAGCAACCCAACCAGAAATACGCCATTGGCATGCCAGTGTTCATAGACCCATCCACCAACGACACCTCCAAGGAAGATACCCAGGAACTGACTACTGGAGTAAATGCCCATTGCCGTTCCCTTGCGGTCGGGAGGGGACATCTTGGCTATTAAAGAGGGCAGGCTTGCCTCGAGCAGGTTGAAGGCGGTGAAAAACAGCCATAACGAAATACCGAGAATAAAGATTGAATGCTGGCCAGAGAGCAACCCCAGCTCGGCAAAAATCAGTACTGAAATAGCCCCAAGAAATACTGTTTTCATTTTCCGATACTTCTCTGCAATGATGATAAAAGGCACCATGGCAAGGAAGGAAAGTACAAAAACAGGGAAGTACACCACCCAGTGATGATCGCTGTGCAACAGATCATGCATCAGTAGCGGCAGAACTACAAAATTAGAAGTCAGGACCATATGCAGGCTAAAAATCCCCCAGTCCAGACGCAACAACTGCCCATCCCGAAGTACGCTCATCAGGGAAGCGGGAACCATCTCGGTGTCACGGTGCAGGTGTTGCAGAACGGAAGGCACCGCAAAGAGGGTGATACCAATTGCGAAAAAGGCCAGTACCGCGGTCACGAAAAAAATACCGGGCACTCCAATATGACGATTGAGCACCGGTCCCAGCATCATCGCCAGCGCAAAGGAAATGCCAATGCTCATGCCGATGGTTGCCATGACCTTGGTACGATGTTCTTCACGGGTCAGGTCGGCCGCGAGTGCCATCACGGCAGAGGCCACCGCACCAGCCCCCTGTAATGCTCGCCCGAGGATGATGACATAAATGTTTTCCGTGCTCCCGGCAAGCACGCTCCCCAGCGCAAAGATCAGCAGACCACCCACGATGACGGGTTTTCTGCCAATACGGTCTGACAGCATCCCCAGGGGAATCTGGAACATGGCCTGGGTCAGACCATAGATACCGATAGCGAGTCCGATCAGTGAGGGAGTGACCCCCTCGAGGCCGGAGGCATACAGGGAAAAGACAGGGAGGATCATGAACAGCCCCAGCATACGGACGGCATAGATGCCCGCCATGGACAAAGCTGCACGGCGTTCACCCGGGGTCATATTTTCATGCTTGGAGCGATTCATAGAAGCGCGAATTCTATCAACTTAGGGGCCACAACACATCATTGCATTCAATCGAGAATTTAGTCCTGCACACACCCCAACAAAATCCTCAGGGTGATAGAATGACTGGTTTTGATCCTGGCGCGAAATAACGATGGATATAATCAGTATTCGAGGGGCTCGCACCCATAATCTCAAGGACCTGGACCTGGACCTGCCCAGAGACAAACTGATCGTTATTACTGGTCTGTCGGGTTCTGGAAAATCCTCGCTCGCCTTCGATACCCTGTTCGCAGAAGGCCAAAGACGCTATGTCGAGTCACTGTCGGCCTATGCCCGCCAGTTCCTTTCCATGATGGAAAAGCCCGATGTCGATCATATCGAAGGGCTCTCTCCTGCGATCTCCATAGAGCAGAAAACGACATCACATAACCCCCGCTCCACGGTGGGCACCATCACCGAGATCTACGATTATCTGCGCCTGCTTTTTGCACGGGCCGGCGTTGCCCGTTGCCCCGATCACGACATCTCTCTGGATGCACAGACCATTAGCCAGATGGTGGATCATGTACTTGCCCTGCCCGAGGGCAGCAAACTGATGCTACTGGCCCCCGTCATCAAGGACCGTAAGGGAGAGCACCTGCAGATCATCGAGACCCTAAAATCCCAGGGGTTTATACGTGCACGCATTGATGGTGAAATCATGGAACTCGATGCCGTTCCTCCGCTGGATCTGCGTCGTAAACATACCATTGAAGTCATCGTCGATCGCTTCAAGGTCAGGAAAGATCTGCAACAACGCCTGGCCGAGTCCTTTGAGACGGCCATCAGACTGACGGATGGCCTCGCCAGCATTGCCTGGATGGATGAAGACAAGGAAGAGATTGTCTTTTCCTCAAAACTAGCCTGCCCGGTGTGCGGCTACTCACTGAGTGAACTGGAACCCAGGATCTTTTCATTCAACAGTCCGGTCGGGGCCTGTCCCAGTTGCGACGGTCTGGGTGTACAGCAGTTTTTCGATCCACAACGCGTGATCGCCAATGAACACCTGAGCCTGGCTGGTGGTGCCGTCCGTGGATGGGATCGACGTAACGCCTATTATTTTCAGATGATCAAATCTCTGGCCGATCATTACGGCTTTGATATTGAGACGCCGTTTGAAGAACTCGATGATTCGGTACGTGAGATCATACTACACGGCAGTAAACTGGAACCCATCGAATTTACCTATATGGGCAACCGTGGCCAGGTCACGAAGAAGACCCACCCCTTTGAAGGCATATTGAATAACCTGAATCGGCGATACCGTGAGACCGACTCCAACACCGTTCGAGAAGAACTCTCAAAATACCTCTCTGTGCAACCCTGCACAGACTGTAACGGCACACGCCTGAATCGCGAGGCGCGCCACGTCTTTATAGAGCAATACAATCTGCCGGACATAACGGCCATGCCTATAGGCAAGGCCCATGAGTTCTTTTCAGAACTCAGTTTACCCGGCAAACGAGGTAAGATCGCAGAGAAGATCCTCAGAGAAATCATACAGCGCCTGCACTTCCTGGTGAATGTCGGCCTGGATTACCTGACCCTGAACCGTAGCTCGGAGACCCTGTCCGGTGGTGAGGCCCAGCGGATACGTCTGGCCAGCCAGATCGGTGCCGGCCTGGTCGGCGTCATGTATATACTCGACGAGCCCTCCATCGGCCTGCATCAGCGCGATAATGCGCGCCTGATCAAGACCCTCAACCACCTGCGCGATCTCGGCAATACCGTGATCGTGGTCGAACATGATGAAGATGCGATACGTAGTGCCGATTTCGTCGTGGATATAGGACCCGGTGCGGGTGCCCATGGTGGTGAGATCGTAGCCCAGGGAACACCGAATGAGATTATGTCCAACAAGCAGTCACTGACCGGACAGTATATGTCTGGCCGGCTCAAAATCGAGATCCCCAGGGAACGAAACAGGCCCGATGAACGCAATATCTCCATCCGTGGTGCCGCCAGTAATAATCTCAAGCAGATCGATGTGGACATCCCGTTGGGGCTGTTCAGTTGTATCACCGGTGTTTCGGGTTCGGGTAAATCGACCCTGATTAATGACACCCTGTATCGTCATGCAGCCCTCAAGATCAATGGCAGTGGTGAGACCCCGGCCTACTGCGATTCCATCGAGGGCATGGAGCATGTCGACAAGGTGGTCGATATCGATCAGAGCCCGATTGGACGCACCCCCCGCTCCAATCCGGCCACCTATACCGGCTTGTTTACGCCCATCCGCGAGCTCTTTGCCGGTACCCAGGAGGCCCGTTCACGCGGCTATACACCGGGACGCTTCAGCTTTAACGTAAAGGGCGGCCGGTGTGAGGCCTGCCAGGGGGATGGTGTCATCAAGGTCGAGATGCATTTTCTGCCCGATGTCTTCGTTCCCTGCGATGTCTGTCATGGTCAGCGTTATAACCGTGAGACCCTGGATGTCCGCTACAAAGGTAAAAACATCCACGAGGTCCTGGAAATGACCGTGGAGGAGGCCCTGGATTTCTTCCAGCCCGTCCCGGTGGTCAAGCGTAAATTGCAAACGCTGATGGACGTGGGCCTGTCTTATATCACCCTGGGACAGAATGCGACCACCCTCTCTGGCGGCGAGGCCCAGCGGGTCAAGCTGGCGAGGGAGCTGTCCAAGCGGGACACCGGCAAGACCCTTTATATACTCGATGAACCGACCACGGGTCTGCATTTCCATGATGTAGACCAGTTGCTCAGGGTCCTGCATCAGTTACGTGGACGCGGAAATACCATCGTCGTCATCGAACACAATCTGGACGTCATCAAGACGGCCGACTGGATCATCGACCTGGGCCCTGAAGGCGGTGACAAAGGGGGTCAAATCGTGGCAACCGGTACACCCGAAGACATCATCAAGGTCAAGCACTCCTATACCGGACAGTTCCTCAAGCCACTACTGAGCTGACTAAAGGGTACGGCTGCTCAGGACTGGATCCAGGCGAACTCATCGCCTACGGATAGCTCGTAGGCCTTTGCCAGATTCGCCTGGTTCATGGAAAACTCCACCAGACCATTGGCATTGATATGCCAGAAAGGGGAACCCACATCGACTTCGCCAAAGGTACGGGCATAATTTAACTCATACCCCATTACCTCAAAGCGATCCCTAATCGATACCCGAATACCTCTCAGACCGGTGATGGCATTACCATAATGATCGTTATACACCACCTGTAACAGGTCATCTGGCCAATGGCGTTCGAGGATTTCGTCACCATCCATCAGCTCGCCAGGAATGGGTTTACCCTGTGCCAGTAGGGCTGCAACGGGAGCAAATATGTCCCGTCCATGAAAAGTATCGGAACAACTATCGGGTTTATAGCTAATCCGCCATTGCTGATAACTGTCCGCCCGCGCCTTGATTACATCAAACAGACCATTATCTGGACCAATGAACCAGCGGCCTTCCAGCCTGATGGCAACCGGCACCCGCTCCGTCCCAACCCCTGGGTCGACGACACAAAGGAACACCGTGTCGGCAGGAAACTCATGGTGATAGGCCGCCAGCAGGTAGGCACTGGCCTGAATCGCATAGGAAGGCAGCTCGGGGAACAAGGTAAGAAAGGGTGTACTAGGAGCGGATTGCAGGAGAACCGCCTGCATTTGTCCCAGATAGGGGTCACGAATTCCAAAATCGGAGATCAGAACAATCATGTTAGAAAAACAAAAGGCCGGTGATAAAACCGGCCTTTGTCTTGATCCAGGAACACTGAGCCAGACCTAGTCGGCTGCCTGTTCCTCGGTATCCGGGCGATCGACCAGCTCAACATAGGCCATAGGGGCCTTGTCACCAGGCCGGAAACCACATTTGAGGATACGCATGTAACCACCAGGGCGGGCCTTGTAACGGGGACCCAGCTCCGCAAACAGCTTACCAACCATTTCCTTATCACGCAGACGAGCAAATGCCAGACGACGCTTGTGCACATTGTCTTCCTTGGCCATGGTGATCAGTGGCTCTGCAACACGACGCAGTTCCTTGGCCTTAGGCAGGGTGGTACGGATGACTTCATGGCGGAACAATGAGTTAGCCATGTTGGCAAACATCGCCTTGCGATGGCTGCTATTACGATTGAGTTGTCTACCAGACTTGCGATGACGCATGTTCCAGATTCCTTAAACGTTCAGTTAAAGGCTAATTAGCCCTTGTTCTCTTGCAAACTGGCAGGTGGCCAGTTTTCCAGGCGCATACCCAGGGACAATCCATGGGAGGCCAGTATGTCTTTGATCTCGGTCAGAGACTTTTTACCCAGGTTAGGTGTTTTGAGTAGCTCAACCTCGGTACGCTGAATGAGATCGCCTATATAGTAGATATTTTCTGCCTTCAGACAGTTGGCCGAACGTACGGTCAGCTCGAGGTCATCAACAGGACGCAGCAGGATGGGGTCAATCTCGGGTCCTGTCTCGGTACCACCTTCTACCTCGGTGCCCTGCAGATCAACAAACGGTTCCAGCTGCTTATGCAGGATACCGGCTGCCAGGCGAATGGCATCTTCGGGATCGATAGTGCCATTGGTATCGAGGTCGATAATCAACTTGTCCAGGTTGGTCCGCTGTTCTACACGAGCACTTTCAACGTTATAGGCTACGTTACGGATCGGGCTAAAACTGGCGTCCAGTAACAGACGACCAATGGGCCGATCACCTTCTTCACTGCTATAACGCGTTGCTGCGGGCTGGTAACCCATACCCTTGGCAACCTTGAGCGTCATACTGATCTCGGCATCCTGAGTAATATTCGCAATGACATGCTCAGGATTTACGATCTCGATGTCATGATCTACCGTAATATCTCCGGCAGTCACCACACCGACACCTTTTTTCTTCAGTGTCAAAGTCGCATCATCGCGATTATGCATGCGGATGGCGACATCCTTCAGATTCAGGAGGATTTCTACGACATCTTCCTGTACACCCTCGATCGTGGTGTATTCATGCAGTACGCCTTCGATTTCAACCTCTACGATGGCCGCACCTGGAATTGAAGACAGCAGGATGCGACGCAGGGCATTACCCAGAGTATGGCCAAAACCACGCTCCAAAGGCTCAAGGGTGACCTTGGCGTGCCGATCATTGGCAGACTTGACGCTAATATTACGCGGTGTCAGTAACTCTTTGGATGACATCGAAAATCCCTCAACAAAGCTTAATTATTTTGAGTACAGCTCGACTACCAGCGACTCATTGATCTCAGCAGGAAGATCGCTACGCTCAGGCACGGCCTTAAAGGTACCTTCCATGCCTTTCATATCAACATCAACCCATTCAGGGAATCCATGCTGTTCGGCAATGGCCAGAGAGTCCTGAATACGGGTCTGTTTCCTGGCCTTTTCACGGATCGAGACCTTGTCACCGGCTTTCACCTGATAAGAAGGAATATTAACGATCTGATCGTTAACAATAATGGCCTTGTGGCTCACCAGCTGACGTGCTTCGGAACGAGTCGTGCCAAAGCCCATACGCCATACAACATTATCCAGACGGCATTCAAGCAGTTTCAGCAGGTTTTCACCGGTTGAACCCTTGGTTTGTGCAGCCTTTTTGAAATAGTTACGGAACTGGCGCTCAAGCACGCCATACATACGGCGCAGCTTCTGCTTTTCACGCAGCTGAATACCGTAGTCAGACAGACGTCCCCTGCGGTCACCATGCTGACCTGGAACCTTCTCCATGTTGCACTTGCTATCCAGTGCACGTCCACGGCTCTTCAGGAAGAGATCCGTACCCTCACGGCGACTGAGTTTACATTTTGGGCCAATATACCTTGCCATCTTGTTCTCTCCTGATTACACGCGGCGCTTTTTAGGTGGACGACAACCGTTATGGGGGATCGGCGTCACATCAGCGATATGAGTAATCTTGTAACCAATATTATTCAGCGAACGAACCGCAGATTCACGGCCAGGCCCTGGGCCTTTCACCTTAACTTCGAGATTCTTCAGACCGTATACCTTTGCGGCCTCACCAGCCCGCTCTGCAGCCACCTGGGCAGCAAACGGGGTGCTTTTTCTTGAACCACGGAAACCAGAACCACCCGCTGTCGCCCAGCTCAGGGCATTACCCTGGCGGTCGGTAATGGTGATAATGGTGTTGTTGAAGGTTGCGTGTACATGCGCAACGCCATCGGTAACGACGCGTTTTGCCTTCTTTTTGCTGCTTGCAGGTGCCTTAGCCATGCTACTTTCCTGTAAACCTTAATTACTTACGGATCGGACGCCGTGGACCCTTACGGGTACGGGCGTTGGTCTTGGTACGCTGACCACGCAGAGGGAGACCACGACGATGACGGATACCACGATTACAACCGAGATCCATCAGACGCTTGATATTCATCGATATCTCACGGCGCAGATCACCTTCTACAGTAAACTTTCCAACTTCGTTACGAAGCTGCTCCAGTTCTGCCTCGGTCAGATCACGGATTTTTGTGTCCGGCTTGATCGATGTTGTTTCGCAGATCTTGCGAGCCAACGTAGGGCCGATTCCATAGATCGCCTGCAGTCCGATAACCGCATGTTTTTGATCAGGAATATTTATTCCAGCTATACGAGCCATTAAAACTTACTCCACAGACCGTCTCGAGAAAAGCCCGCTAGGATAGCGGATTTTACGACGGCTTTCAAGATTAACCCTGACGTTGCTTATGACGTGGATCACTGCAGATCACACGAACAACACCGTTGCGTCGAATAACCTTACAGTTACGACACATTTTTTTTACTGAAGCACGTACCTTCATGATTCAAACCTCATACAAATAACGGCTTATCTCGAACCCTTGAGATTTGCCTTTTTCATAAGACCCTCATACTGATGAGACATCAGATGGGCCTGCGCCTGCGCCATGAAATCCATGACCACAACGACAATAATCAGCAGGGATGTACCACCAAAATAAAACGGTACATTCCAGTATAAAATCAGGAACTCAGGCATCAGACAGACCGAGGTAATATAAATCGCACCAACTGCTGTCAGACGTGTCAGGACCTGATCAATATAAGCGGCTGTATTCTGACCGGGTCGACGGCCTGGAATGACAGCACCTGATTTTTTCAGGTTATCTGCTGTTTCACGCGAGTTGAAGACCAACGCCGTGTAGAAAAAGCAGAAGAAAATAATAGCAACCGCATACATCGCAACGTAGAGCGGTTGTCCTGGCGACATGGCGCCTGTAATTTCCTGCAGCCAGGCCATGCCTTCACCCCGGCCAAACCACTGGCCCAGGGTGGCCGGAAAGAGGATGATACTGGAAGCGAATATTGGCGGTATGACACCGGACATATTCAGCTTCAGGGGCAGATGACTAGACTGGCCCGCGTACATCTTTCTTCCTACCTGACGCTTGGGGTAATTCACCGGGATCTGCCTTTGGCCACGTTCGACGAACACGACAAAGGCAGTCACCAACACCACAAGAACCAACAATATCAGTACCAGAACTGGCGACAATTCTCCTGTACTTGCCAGTTGCAGGGTACCCGCTACTGCACTGGGAAGACCCGCCACGATGCCGGCAAAGATAATCATTGAAATGCCGTTACCAATCCCACGCTCGGTAATCTGTTCACCTAACCACATCAGGAACATGGTGCCAGTAACCAGGGTTACGGTAGTGGTGAACACGAATCCCATGCCGGGATGAATGGCCACCGTCATACCACCGGATATCTGTTGACCCTGCAGCGACAAAGCAATCCCCACACCCTGGAAAGTCGCCAGGAGCAAGGTACCGTAGCGCGTGTATTGAGTAATCTTGCGACGCCCCGCCTCGCCCTCTTTCTTGATCTGCTCAAGGGCCGGCACGACAACCGTCATTAACTGGATAATGATCGATGCCGATATATAAGGCATGATCCCCAGTGCAAAGACACTCAATCGACTCAATGCACCACCCGAGAACATATTAAACATGTCCAGGATGGTGCCGCTGTTACTATCAAAAAACTGCTGCAGTGCTAATGGATTAATACCAGGTACCGGTATAAAAGTACCTATACGGTAAACAATCAACGCCAGGATCAGGAAGATGATGCGCTGGCGTAGTTCTGTAATCTTGCCCATATCACCAATGGAACTGGACAAACTTCCCTGAGCAGCAGCCACCGCTTATTCCTCTATCTTGCCGCCTGCAGCCTCGATAGCCGCTTTGGCCCCCTTGGTTACAGCCAGGCCTTTAACAGTCACCGCCTTTTCGATCTTACCGGAGGCAATAACCTTAACCTTACGGGTACGATCAGAAACAATATCGGCTGCGATCAACGATGGAATATCAACGATGTCAGTATTCGTTTTAGCGAGCTCATGCAGGCGAACTTCCGCAACAAAGGCAGATTTTCTGGAGCTAAACCCTACTTTTGGCAAACGGCGCTGCAGTGGCATCTGACCACCCTCAAATCCAACCTTGTGGTAGCCACCGGAACGCGAGTGCTGACCTTTGTGCCCACGACCACAGGTCTTACCGAGACCAGAGCCGATACCACGTCCAACACGTTTTCGTGTAGGACGGCTTCCGGACGCAGGTTTAAGATTATTGAGACGCATTTTAAACTTCCTCAACCTTCAGCATATAGGAGATCTTGTTGATCATCCCACGATTTTCTGGCGTATCCATGACCTCAACCGGATTATGGATACGACGAATTCCCAGACCACGCGCACAGGCCTGATGGCTTTTCAGTCTGCCGATCAGACTACGTGTCAGGGTCACACGAATTGTTTTATCTGCCATGACGATTAACCCCGGATTTCTTCTACTGATTTACCACGTTTGGCTGCGATGGCATCCGGAGAATGAACACCAGCGAGACCATTCAGGGTCGCGCGAACCAGATTGATAGGGTTTCGCGAACCGATACACTTGGCCAGTACATTCTTCACACCAACAACTTCAAATACAGCACGCATTGCACCGCCAGCAATGATACCAGTACCTTCAGAGGCAGGCTGCATGTGCACCTTTGCCGCACCATGCACACCCAGAGTCTGGTAATGCAGAGTGCCTTCATTCAGATCAACGGTGATCATGTTTTTACGTGCCTGCTCCATTGCCTTCTGGATTGCAAGAGGCACTTCACGGGCTTTACCGTATCCCATGCCTACCTTGCCATTGCCATCCCCGACAACAGTAAGGGCGGTAAAACCAAACTGACGACCACCTTTGACTACCTTGGCTACACGATTGATGTGAACCAGTTTTTCCTGAAGACCGTCTGTTGCAGCATTTTCAATATTGGCCATTGTACTACCCTTTAAAATTCAAGACCGGCTTCACGAGCCGCATCTGCAAGTGCCTTTACGCGACCGTGGTATTTAAAACCTGCACGGTCGAATGCCACACTGTTAACACCTTTTTCCTTGGCACGCTCAGCAATGAGCTTACCAACCGCACCTGCAGCATCTACGTTGCCGGTATATTTGACCGACTTTTTAACGTCAGCCTCAACAGTCGAAGCGCTGGCCAGAACTTCAGAGCCATTGGGCGCAATCAACTGGGCATAGATATGCCTGGGCGTACGATGTATGCAAAGACGATGCACAGCTAATTTTTTCTGGTGCGCCCTGGTCTTGCGAGCACGACGTAAACGAGACTGTTTCTTATCCATCACGCTATACCTTACTTCTTCTTGGCTTCTTTACGGATAATCCGCTCATCAGCATATTTGACGCCCTTACCCTTGTAAGGCTCGGGTGGACGATAAGCACGAATATCCGCTGCCACCTGACCCACCTTTTGCTTGTCACTACCCTTTACCAGAATTTCTGTCTGGCTAGGCGTTTCAACTGTAATACCCTCTGGCACCTCATATACAACAGGATGAGAGAACCCGAGAGTCAGATTTAATTTACTACCCTGGGCCTGCGCACGATAACCAACACCAACGAGCTCGAGCTTCTTTTCATAACCATCGGAAACACCAACAATCATGTTATTAAGCAGAGAGCGCATGGTGCCGGCCATTGCATAACCCGTATCTTCAGGGTTATTGGCGGCCACAGTAAGCACATTGCCATCCAGCCCGACACCGCAAGTTTCATGCAGCTCATAATCAAAGGTTCCCTTGGGGCCCTTGATTTTGACGGACTGTCCATTGACGTTAACTTCAACGCCTTTTGGCAATTCTATTGGTTTATTTGCAATTCTGGACATCTTCTTACATCCACTAAGCGACGGTGCAGATTACTTCACCGCCAATACCAGCAGCACGTGCAGCACGATCACTCATCACACCTTTAGAGGTAGAGATAACCGCTACACCCAAACCACCAAGAACCTTGGGGAGTTCGTCCTTGTTGCGATAGATACGCAGACCAGGGCGACTTACACGCTCAATCTTCTCGATAACGGGCTTGTTATCAAAATATTTCAGCGCGACATTCATGACGGGCTTACCTTCAGACTCGGACAACTGATAGTCCAGGATGAAACCTTCATCTTTCAGCACTTCAGCAATCAGGGCCTTCATTTTAGAAGCCGGCATTACAACTTCTTTCTTTTCTGCAGATTGCGCATTACGAATGCGCGTTAACATATCTGCAATTGGATCAGACATACTCATGGCTTAACTCCTTACCAACTGGCCTTAACCAGACCAGGGATATCTCCGAGCATGGCGTGCTCACGAAGCTTATTACGCGACAGGCCAAATTTACGGTAGTAACCATGTGGACGACCGGTCAGACCACAGCGTTTGCGCTGGCGAGATGGACTCGAATCGCGGGGCAGCTTCTGCAGCTTATCAACTGCCAGCATACGCTCTTCAAAATCGAGTTCTTCATTCGCAACTATTGCCTTGAGCTCAGCACGTTTTGCGGCGTACTTCTTAACCAGCTTTTCACGTTTCAGCTCACGCTGCATCATTGATACTTTAGCCATTTAACCTATCCTCAAGTACGGAAAGGAAACTTGAATGCCGCTAAAAGGGCACGAGCTTCCTCATCGTTTTTGGCCGATGTGGTGATATTAATATCCAGACCACGCAGAGTATCGATTTTGTCATAATCAATCTCCGGAAAAATGATCTGCTCTTTGACGCCAATGCTGTAATTACCACGACCATCAAAGGACTTTGCACTCACGCCACGGAAGTCACGAATTCGAGGTATGGCAACATTTACCAGGCGATCCAGGAATTCATACATGCGCTCTTTTCGCAGAGTCACCTTGCAACCGATGGGCATATCGTCTCGGATTTTAAAACCAGCAATCGACTTACGGGCTAGGGTAACAACGACCTTCTGTCCAGAGATCTTTTCCATATCACTGACAGCATTCTCGATTACTTTTTTATCACCCACAGCCTCTCCGAGCCCCATATTCAGGGTGATCTTTTCGATCTTGGGCACCATCATCGGGTTGTCGTATTTGAACTGCTCCTGCAATTCTTTAACAACCGTCTCTTTGTAGAAATCCTGCAATCTAGCCATGATCTTTCCTGCTACGCGTCTACAACTTCGCCGTTCGATTTAAAAAACCGAACCTTGCGATTATCTTCGAGTGTCTTGATGCCTACCCTGTCACCTTTACCGGTAGCTGGGTTAAACAACATGACGTTGGATGCCTGCAGAGGCATTTCCTTTTCAATAATCCCACCAGGAACACCAGCATTGGGATTAGGCTTCTGATGCTTCTTGGCCATATTAACGCCCTGAACCACCAGCTTACCGTTAGGAAGCACTTTAACAATCTGACCTCTGCGGCCTTTATCTTTTCCGGTAATAACGACTACATCATCACCTGTACGTAATTTTTTCATGCTCATAAACCTCTTTAGAGCACTTCAGGTGCCAGAGAAATGATCTTCATGAATTTCTCACCACGAAGCTCACGAGTCACTGGGCCGAAAATGCGGGTACCAATGGGCTGCAGCTGATTATTCAGCAGAACGGCTGCGTTATTGTCGAAGCGGATCAAAGAGCCATCACCACGACGAACACCACTGGCAGTACGCACAACTACTGCGTTATAGACTTCACCCTTCTTGACCTTGCCGCGAGGGATGGCATCTTTAACGCTGACCTTGATCACGTCACCAATACGCGCATAACGACGATGAGAACCACCCAGTACCTTAATGCACTGGATTCTCTTCGCGCCGCTGTTATCGGCCACGTCTAAGACGGTTTGCATCTGTATCATGACAAAGTCCGCTAAAAGTTATTAACCGTTGGACCGTTCGAGTATACGAACGAGGGTCCATGATTTGTTCTTCGACATGGGACGGCATTCTTTAATCTCAACCGTATCCCCAGCATTGCAAGCATTTTCCGCATCATGGACATGAAGTTTGGTAGAACGACGAATGAACTTACCGTAAATCGGGTGCTTGACCTTACGTTCAATCAGAACGGTTACAGTCTTATCCATTTTGTCGCTAACTACGCGCCCAATCGTGGAGCGTTCAATCTTGGCTGCTTCAGTCATCATGCGTTACCTGCTTGCATTTCATTCAGAACAGTTTTAATCCGAGCAATATCACGACGAATCTGCTTAAACTGATGTGTCTGGGATACCTGACCAGTGGCCTTCTGCATACGCAGTTTCATATCAGCCTTTAACTGCTCAAGCAGTTCCTGGTTCAGCTCTTCTACACTCTTCTGACGTAAATCCTGTGTTTTCATTACATCACCTGCCTTGAGACAAAGGTGGTTTTCAGTGGCAGCTTGGCTGCAGCAAGCGCGAACGCCTCACGCGCGATTTCTTCGCTAACACCTTCCATCTCATACAACATCCGACCTGGCTGGATCTGTGCGACCCAGTACTCAACATTACCCTTACCTTTACCCATACGAACCTCAAGCGGCTTCTTGGTAATGGGCTTGTCGGGGAAGACCCTGATCCAGATCTTACCTCCACGCTTGATATGACGAGTCATGGCACGACGAGCAGCCTCTATCTGGCGTGCTGTAATGCGACCACGACCGACTGCCTTCAACCCATACTCACCAAAGCTAACCTTGTTGCCCGACTGAGCCAGGCCCCGGTTACGCCCTTTCTGGGTTTTTCTGAATTTTGTACGTTTAGGCTGTAACATTACTTAATTCCTTACTTGCCCTTACCAGCACCTGACGCAGTATTGATCTTGCTCTCAAGGTCAAAAACCTCACCCTTGTAGACCCAGACCTTAACGCCAATTACGCCATAGGTTGTGTTTGCACGAGCTGTACCATAATCAATATCTGCACGCAGGGTATGAAGAGGCACACGACCTTCGCGGTACCATTCAGAGCGAGCGATTTCAGCACCATTCAAACGTCCTGAAACATAAACCTTGATACCCAGCGCACCCAGACGCATTGCGTTACCAACGGCGCGCTTCATGGCACGGCGGAACATAATGCGGCGTTCAAGCTGCTGAGCAATACTTTCGGCAACCAGCGTGGCATCGATTTCAGGCTTACGAATTTCTTCAATGTTAATTTTCACATTGTTGACATTCAGGTCCATCATACGAGCCACTTCCTGGCGCAGCTTTTCGATGTCTTCACCTTTTTTGCCGATCACAATACCTGGGCGAGCGGTGTGTACGGTAATAAAGGCCGCACGCGCTGGACGCTCAATCTGAATTCGACTTACCGAGGCCTGAGCCAGTTTCTGTTTGAGGAAATCACGGACCTCAATATCATTATTCAGATACTTGGCATAGTCGTCACCATCGGCGTACCACTTGGAAGTCCAGTCTGTGGCAATACCGAGGCGAAAGCCGATTGGATGTACTTTCTGACCCATCTCTAACCTCGTTTACTTGTCGCTAACCGCCACAGTAATGTGGCTGGTGCGTTTCAAAATCCTGTTAGCACGTCCCTTTGCACGTGGACGAATGCGCTTCATGGTCGGACCTTCATTAACAAAGACCGTCGAGACCTTTAACTCATCGATATCAGCACCTTCGTTATGCTCTGCATTCGCAATAGCAGACTCCAGCACTTTTTTAACAATGGCCGCTGATTTCTTGGGGCTGAAGCTGAGTAACTGCAGTGCAGCCTCAACATCCTTACCACGAATCTGGTCAGCGATCAGCCGCGCCTTTTGCGCAGCAACTCTTGCATGACTTAGACTAGCCTTGACTTCCATCTCAGCAACCTCTATCTAGACTTCTTGTCAGCCACATGACCACGATAGGTACGGGTCAATGCGAACTCACCTAATTTGTGACCGACCATGTTCTCACTTACCAGAACAGGCACATGCTGACGACCGTTATGCACAGCAATGGTCAGACCAACCATTTCAGGCACAATCATTGAACGACGCGACCAGGTCTTGATCGGACGTCGGTCATTGCTTTCTACAGCCGCGAGAACCTTTGCCATCAAGTGATGGTCGATAAACGGTCCTTTTTTCAATGAACGTGGCATAAACCTATTCCTTCACTTATTTGCTACGGCGGCGAACAATAAACTTGTCCGTACGCTTGTTACTACGAGTCTTATAACCCTTGGTAGGCATACCCCAGGGGGAAACCGGGTGACGACCACCAGAGGTACGACCTTCACCACCACCATGCGGATGATCAACCGGGTTCATCGCAACACCACGAACCGTGGGCCGAACACCACGCCAGCGCTTAGCTCCAGCCTTACCAAGTTTCTTCAGGCTGTGCTCAGAGTTGCTGACTTCACCAATGGTGGCACGACATTCAGCAGGCACCTTACGCATTTCACCAGAACGCAGACGCAGAGTTGCAAAACCACCCTCACGCGCTACCAACTGGGTTGATGTACCGGCACTGCGAGCGATCTGTGCACCCTTACCAGGCTTCATCTCAACACAATGAACAACCGTACCAACTGGCATATTACGCAGCGGCAAGGTATTACCCGCCTTAATAGGCGCATGCAGGCCAGACATAATCTCATCGCCAGCCCTGATGCCAGATGGAGCGATGATGTAACGACGCTCACCATCTGCATAGAGCAGCAGCGCGATATTTGCGCTACGGTTAGGATCATATTCAACACGTTCAACCCTGGCCGTAATATCATCCTTATTACGCTTAAAGTCGATTACACGGTAGCGCTGCTTATGACCGCCACCGACGTGACGGGTCGTAATGCGGCCCTTATTGTTACGACCACCAGAACGAGTCTTTTTTTCCAGCAGAGGCTCATATCCCTTACCCTTATACAGGTCAGGATCCAGCACTTTAACGACGAAACGTCGTCCTGCGGAAGTTGGTTTTGTCTTTACGGTTGCCATCGTTTAATTCCAGCCCTTATTCGCCAACGGCATAATCAATGTCATGCCCGTCCGCCAAGGTTATATAGGCCTTTTTCCAGTCAGAGCGACGACCCTGAACCTGGCCAAAACGCTTGCTCTTACCCTTCACATTCAGGGTACGGATATTGTCGACCTTTACATTAAAGAAGGACTCAACGGCCCTCTTGATCTCCAGCTTGCTGGCATCACCTGCCACCTTAAACACATGCTGGTTATGAGCATCAGCGCCCATTGCCGCCTTCTCAGAAATCACCGGGCCCAGCAGGACCTTTAAGATACGCTCCTGATTCATGACAGCCATTCCTCTATCTGCTTCAGGGCAGGTGTTGTTACCAGGACCTTATCAAAGCCAACCAGGCTGACAGGGTCAACTCCACCCACCTCAATCACATCTACTTTGTACAGGTTGCGCGCGGCCATGTAGAGATTCTCATCAGCCTCATGCGTAATCACCAGCACATTATCCAGCGACAGCTCTTTCAGCTTGCCGACCAGCTCCCTGGTCTTGGGTGCACTGACAGAAAACTCCTCTACCGCGACCAGACGATCCTGCCTCAGCAACTCGGAGAAGATCGAACGCATAGCTGCTCGAAACATCTTCTTGTTGACCTTCTGAGAATAGTCGCGCGGCCTGGCAGCAAATGTTACGCCACCCTTACGCCACAGAGGACTACGAATGGTTCCTGCACGAGCGCGACCGGTACCTTTTTGCCTCCAGGGCTTGGCACCACCACCGCGCACATCGGAGCGAGTCTTCTGCTGAACGGTTCCAGAACGACCAGCCGCCATATAGGCAACCACCACCTGATGTACCAGCGTCTCATTAAAATCCTGACCGAAGGCGATATCTGCCAAATTGACCTTGGATCCGGAATTCGCAATCTGAAGTTCCATAATTAACCCCGAGCCTTAACCGCTGGACGTACGATCACGTCACCACCCTTGGAACCAGGCACCGCGCCCTTAACCAGGAGAAGATTTCTTTCCGCATCGACACGTACGACCTGAAGATTCTGGGTGGTACGACGGACATCGCCCATATGACCAGACATCTTCTTGCCCTTAAACACACGACCAGGAGTCTGGTTCTGACCAATCGAGCCGGGAGCACGATGCGAGATCGAGTTACCGTGGGTCATATCCTGGCTACTAAAATTGTGACGCTTGATAACGCCCGCAAAGCCCTTACCCTTACTGGTGCCGGTCACATCAATGATCTGACCATCTTCAAACTGATCTACGGACAGCTCCGTACCGACCGCCAGCTCTGCATCAGAGCCCGCACCCAGACGAAATTCCCACAGCCCACGACCCGCTTCAGCTCCAGCCTTGGCAAAATGCCCCGCCTCAGGCTTGCTGACACGCGAAGCCTTGCGCGCCCCTGCGGTCACCTGAACAGCCTCGTACCCGTCATTTTCTTTGGTACGGAGCTGAGTAACACGATTCGGCAGCGCCTCGATAACGGTCACAGGTATAGATACGCCATCGTCGGTAAAGACGCGCGTCATACCTAATTTTCGACCGACCATTCCGATTGCCATTACGCACCTCGTTTCGCCCTTACACCAGGGCACAAATTACACAGGCTCTAAACTCGTGGCCCGAAACAGAAATTCTGCTCCGGGCCACGGAAAGCCGCCTATTATGACAGACAATTTCTAAATTGTTAAGCTTTAATGAAGCTTAATTTGTACATCCACGCCTGCAGCCAGATCCAGCTTCATGAGCGCATCTACCGTCTTGTCTGTGGGATCAACAATATCCAGCAGACGTTTATAGGTACGCAGCTCATACTGATCACGCGCATCCTTGTTCACATGAGGTGAAACCAGGACGGTAAATCGCTCTTTTTTAGTAGGCAGAGGGATCGGACCCAGAACACGGGCACCCGTGCGCTTGGCCGTTTCCACGATTTCTGCCGCTGAGCGATCGATCAGTCGATGATCAAAGGCCTTTAGTCGAATACGAATTTTCTGATTATTCATCGCCATATCGTCTTAATTAATCCAGAATCTTTGACACCACACCGGCGCCAACAGTACGACCGCCTTCGCGGATCGCAAAACGCAGACCTTCTTCCATCGCAATCGGTGCAATCAGGGCCA
>JANTGN010000021.1 GCA_024762895.1 Thiotrichales bacterium | reverse complement strand
TGATTGGTTTTCTGCGTTTTCGACCCGACCTGCTGTTTGATTTTGATCCCGCGCATAATCCGGTGGCCTTCCCGTCGCCCCGTTCCTGGGAGTTTGCGCACAACGCCCTGCACAAATTCGAGGACCACCCTGAGCTGTTTCTGGGTGCCCTGCAGTCCTGTGTCGGCCCGGCGGCCGGTGTAGAACTAAAGGCCTTTATTGATAACCTGGATAATATGCCGGATCTGGATGCCATACTGCGTGGAGAGTCGGTACCTACTCCCAAGGAGATCGATCTTCAGTATGCCGTGGCATCGGCACTGGTCGGACGTGCAATACGCGCCAGGGGGTCGGAGCAGGCCAACGAGGTTTATGGTCGTATCCTCGATTATGCGGGCAGTTTCAGGCAGCGTGAAATGGGTGTAATGCTGGTGTCGGATATGCATCGCGCCATTGGTGAAGACCTGTTCCAGGTCGAACAGTTTGGTCGATGGGCGGACAGTATCGCCGATGTCATGCTTTATACCTGATCCGTAAGTGATGGATCAGGAAGCCATACAGACCAAGTTAACGGCCGCTCGTACAAGGCTGATTCTGGACAAGCCGTTTCTGGGAGCCCTGGTTCTGCGCCTGCCAATGGTGCCTGCCAAGCCCGACTGGTGTAAGACCACTGCCACCGATGCGCGCAAATTTTATTTTAATCCTGAATATATCGAAGCCCTGGATATCGAGCAGACCCAGTTTGTGCTGGCACACGAAGCCCTCCATTGCGCCCTGTCGCACTTTGCCCGGCGTGAACATCGTGTAAAAAAGCGCTGGGACATTGCTTGTGACTACGCGGTCAATCCTATCCTGCTCAAAGATGGTCTCAAGCCGCCCCCCGGCATATTGCATGAACGCAGTTATGAAGATATGACGGCCGAGGAGATCTACCCCTATATCCAGGATAACCCTTTGCAGGAGACCCTGGATGACCATGTCTATGACGAAGACCAGGATCAGGATAATGACGGCGATGGTAAAGGCCAGAACAAGCCCGACGAGCCCAGCGACCAGAAACCGGATGAACAACCCGGTGAGGGTGATGGAGAGGGTGCCGGCAGCAGTACCCCCGAGGGTGAGATCGACCCCAATGCCGGAGGCGCTGACCGACCACCCCCCTTATCCAGTGGCGAGAGCGATGAGCTGAGTGTGCAGTGGCAGCAGCGAATGGCGGGCGCTGCCCAGCAGGCCATGCAGGCGGGCAAGTTGAGCGGTGAAATGGCGCGCATGGTGGATTATCTCCTGCAGCCAAAGCTCCCCTGGCGCATGCTGTTGTCGCGTTATATGACGGCCACGGCCCGTGATGATTATAGTTATACCCGGCCATCGACCCGTCGTGGTGATCCGGCCATCTATCCCAGCCTGCGCAGTGCCCAGATCGAGGTCGTGGTGGCCCTGGATGTCAGCGGTTCCATCACTGACAAGGAGATCAGTGAATTCGTGGCCGAGGTCAATGCCATCAAGAGCCTGATGCGGGCGCGTATTATCCTCCATGCCTGTGACAGTAAACTGGCCGAAGGGGGCCCCTGGGTATTCGAGTCCTGGGATGAGCTGGTTATGCCCGAGCGTTTTGCCGGTGGTGGGGGCACCAGTTTTCGCCCGGTGATGGAGTGGGCCGATGCCCAGGATCGGCAGCCGGATCTGCTGGTTTATTTCACCGATGCCAAAGGTGAATTTCCCGATTACGAACCCTCATTCCCGGTTATCTGGCTGGTCAAGGGCAAGGCCCAGGTTCCCTGGGGACAACGTATCCAGCTAAACTGATGGCTGTTCATAATTAATTAAACATACTATGGCTTTATCCAGCGAAGACAGTCTGCGCCTTAATGTCATGATGGCGCAAAAGCCCCAGGCGATACGAATCGATGAGTCACGACTCGTTGTGCATGCCCTGACCGACAAGGGCGAGGCGAAGGTTCAGCTCAACCCCAATTGCCTGGAGGACAAGTATCTCAAACAGGTGCGAGAATTACTCTCGACCCATTTCCTTGGCTCACCCGGGGGCTATCCGGTCTATCTCAGGCGCTGGACCCGCATGGGGCAGGAGCGGGACGATGAAAGCCTGGGGCGGCTGCTGTTACTGGGAGAGCCGGAAGCGGTCGTGGCCGTCGTCCATGCCGCACATCTTAGTGACGAAATCGCCGCCAGGGCCTGGTGGGCCATGTCGACCTCAAATAATGCACGCCGTTTACTCAATCACCAGGAGGTCGTGGAAGGCGTAACCGGCCGGCAGTTGGCCGAGTTCCTGATTGAGTTCCTGCCTTTTGAAGAGGAGCAGTGGGCCATCGGGGAATCGGTACGCCTGATCCTGCAACCGGGCCTGATCTCCGAGGACGAACGTGAAAAACTCTGGGGGCAGGGCAAGAGAAAAAATACCTACCTGCTCGGTTTTCTGGCGGCCGACCCCGATAACTTACCCGAGGAAGTCCCGGCTAGTCCGCTGTTTGTAGAGGCCTCAGATGCCCTGGAGGATATTGCGGCATCGGGTAATGTGTATGCCAGGCAGTTGCTGCGTCTATTCAGTCCCCGCGGTCAGGCCTTTCTGCAGACCCTGGAAAAGGTGGTTAAGAAACCGAACAACCAGGATGTGGTGATTGGTTATCTTCGAGTGATCAGTCATTACTTTGAAAGCACCTGCCCCGAATGCGCACCACAAAGCGGCGTCAATAACACGCGTTTGCACGAACTGGAAGGTTCCGAGGTGGATATGCAGAGCCTGATCAGGCTGGCGCAGGAGTATATGCAGTCGGATTCGGATGAGTCCCTTGGCGCTGTTATGGAGCGTGTATCTGGGATGCAGGATGAGATCGAGGCCCTCCTGACCCTGTCGATGGTCAGCGAACTGGTGATCAACCCCATTTTTGCGCGTACCGACGCGATTGGCACCCTGATGCGTAAGAAGCTGGAGCCGGTATCCGGCCCGATCCTGGAATGTACGGGCCTGCTTCAGGGGCGAAATAAGCGGCGTTCCTGAATATGGCAGGTGTCTATCACCACAAGGTATTCATCAACCTGAAGGTCTGGATGCTGGATGAGGTCTGGGAGGAGCATATGGCGGCCTCTCCTCTGGTGGTCGGAGAGCAGCTGGCCGAACAGGTGGATCTGTATACGCGCCAGCAGCAGCTGGGGTATTACCCGGCCCTGGAGTTTTTCAGGGAGCAGGGGCTGATCGAAAAAGATCTCCTGGATGCCGCCGATAATATCAGCTGGCTGATGGCCAGGCTGGCGCGGGAAGAAATACGTAAGTGCCTGCGCGCGGCCTTTTCCAGTGTGAGTTTCGAAACGGTACAGACCCTGGCCTTTACCATGCCCCCTGTCAGACCCGGACAGTCCGATGCTTATCAGAAACTGGTTCAACACTTTACACCCAATGCGCTGAAGATTGATCTGGTCGTTAACATGATCAGGCGCAACCCTGAAAATGAAGGTATAGAGCGTTTTGCAAAACAGGTATTGAGCCGATGGATCAAGGATTCGTTTGCCCGGGTCGAGGTGACCGGAGCCCGTAGAATCGAGGCCTGAGTGATATACAAGTTATTGAATCAGCAGTATAGTTCGGCGCATTCTGAGAAATGCCCAGTATGATCAAGGTGAAAGTATGCAGTATTTTCCAATATTCCTGAATCTGAATGAGCGTGATTGTCTGATCGTTGGTGGTGGTCAGATCGCCGCACGCAAGGTGGCCAGTTTGCTGGAGGCCGGGGCGCGCGTCACGGTGGTTTGCCCGCAGCTCTGTGAGGACCTGATCAAGCTACGTGATCAGGGTGTCATTCAGCACCTGGATCGTCTGTTTGAAGATCAGGATATACACGGACAGGCACTGGCAATTGCCGCGACGGATAAGCCTGAGATTAACCGGCATGTCTCAGAGCTGGCCAATCAACAGGGCATCCCCGTTAATGTGGTAGACCAGCCGGAACTCTGCAGTTTTATTGTGCCCTCCGTGATTGATCGTTCCCCGGTGCAGGTGGCGATCTCAACTGGAGGTGCCTCACCGGTACTGGCCCGTCTGCTGAAGTCTCAGCTCGAGGCATTCATACCGGCCGCCTTTGGTCGCCTGGGTGCCCTGGTCGAGAGCTTCAGGGGAAAAGTGAAGGCGCGTTTCCCGACGGTTCGTCAGCGTCGCCTGTTCTGGGAAAATGTCCTGGATGGACAGGTTAGCCAGTTGCTGTTTGCCGGTCGCGAGGTCGCTGCCCGCGAGGCGCTGGAGCATTCCCTGGAAGAAGCGAAGGACCTTGAGCATCATGGTGAGGTCTATCTCGTCGGTGCCGGCCCCGGCGACCCCGACCTGCTGACCTTTAAGGCCCTGCGACTGATGCAGCAGGCCGATGTTGTGGTCTATGATCGCCTGGTATCACCCGCGATCCTGAACATGGTGCGTAAGGATGCCGAGCGTATCTATGTGGGCAAGGCGCGTTCTGATCACGCCATGAAGCAGGAAAATATTAACGAGCTGCTGGTTCGTCTGGCCAAAGAAGGCAAGCGGGTCCTGCGCCTGAAGGGGGGGGACTCGTTTATCTTTGGCCGTGGTGGGGAAGAAATCGATACCCTGACGGATGAGGGCGTGTTGTTCCAGGTTGTTCCTGGTATTACCGCGGCCTCGGGTTGTTCGACCTATGCCGGGATTCCACTAACCCATAGAGATTATGCCCAGGCCTGTGTACTGGTCACCGGCCATCTCAAGGATGGGACCGTGGATCTGAACTGGCCTATGCTGGCCCATGCCCATCAGACCGTGGTCTTCTATATGGGGCTCCATGGTGTCCAGGTGCTATCGCAAAAACTGATTGAGCATGGGCGTGATCCTGAAACACCCGCCGCCCTGGTTCAGCAGGGCACCACGGTTCATCAGCAGGTTTATACCGGCACCCTGGCCAATCTTCCACAGATCGTTGAAGAGAATGATATCAAGCCACCGACCCTGATCATCGTCGGTGAGGTGGTGGCCCTGCAGGAAAAACTGAAGTGGTTTGAACCCCTGATTGAAGATGATCCCAGAACCTCCAGCTTTATTGATAAGCGGGAGAATATCTAGTTAATTACGCAGGGAGTACAGGGTTTGTCACTGTGATACAATGCCCCATTTTATGAAATCCATGGAGTGGTTACACCCCATGGATTTCGTTTTTATTCAATCGCCTAGACAGAGGGTTGGCCTGACGTGAGCGAAAAACCAACACCAATGGATCAGAATTCTTTTGACCGTGACGAGCTACTTAAATGCGGTCATGGTGAATTATTTGGCCCCGGCAATGCACAGTTACCCGTCGATAATATGCTGATGCTGGATCGTATCACCCATATCTCAGATAAGGGTGGTCGTTTTGGAAAAGGCGAGATCATAGCGGAACTGGATATCAACAAGGATCTCTGGTTTTTCTCCTGCCATTTTCCTGGTGACCCGGTCATGCCCGGCTGTCTTGGCCTGGATGCTATGTGGCAGCTGGTTGGTTTCTTTCTGGGCTGGAGCGGTCACCCTGGCAGGGGGCGTGCGCTGGGGGTTGGCGAGGTCAAATTCACCGGACAGGTGCTGCCTGAAGCCGAAAAGATCCGCTATCATATTCACATGAAGCGTGTCATGGCACGTGGTCTCATACTGGGGATAGGTGAAGGCACGGTCGAGGTCGATGACCGTGAGATCTATACCGCATCTGGCCTGAGGGTCGGTTTGTTTACTTCTACTAAAGATTTCTGATAGGCAAAGATATGCGTCGAGTTGTCATTACCGGCTATGGCATTGTTTCCTGTCTGGGGAATGATAAGGCCACCGTGATTGATTCCCTGCGTGAAGGAAAGTCAGGAATTCGTTTCAAGGAGGAATACAAGGAGATGGGTATGCGCAGCCATGTGGCTGGCAGCATCGATATCAACCTTGATGACTTTATAGATCGCAAGGTCAAACGTTTTATGGGTGATGCCGCGGCATTTACCTATATAGCTATGCAGCAGGCCGTCGCCGATGCGGGGCTGGAGGAAGATCAGATTTCTAATCCCCGTACGGGGCTGATCATGGGATCCGGTGGTGCCTCATCCTTCAACCAGGTCGAGGCCGCCGATATCCTGCGGGAGAAAGGGCTCAAGAAGGTGGGTCCCTTCCGTGTGCCTCGTGTCATGGCCAGTACGGTCTCCGCCTGTCTGGCCACCCCGTTCCAGATCAAGGGCCTGAACTACTCCATCAGTTCAGCCTGTTCCACCAGTACCCATTGTATCGGAAACGCCTTCGAGCAGATCCAGTGGGGCAAGCAGGACATCGTCTTTGCCGGTGGAGGCGAGGAGGAGCACTGGAGCCTGAGCATGCTGTTCGATGCCATGGGCGCACTCTCCACCAAATACAACGAGGCACCCGAAACCGCCTCTCGCCCCTATGATGCCACACGTGATGGCTTTGTCAGCGCAGGCGGCGGTGCGGTCCTGGTCCTCGAGGAGCTCGAGCATGCCCTGGCCCGCGGTGCGAAGATCTATGCGGAGATCGTCGGTTACGGCGCGACCTCCGATGGCGTCGACATGGTACAGCCCTCCGGCGAAGGGGCGATGCGCTGCATGCAGCAGGCCCTGGCCACCGTCGATACCCCCGTCGATTACATCAACACCCATGGCACCAGCACCCCCGCGGGTGATATCAAGGAACTGGACGCCATCGGTCAGGTGTTCGGTGACAAGATACCACCGCTAAGCTCCAGCAAATCCCTTACCGGACACTCCCTGGGCGCGGTCGGTGCGCAGGAAGCGATCTATTGCCTGATGATGATGGAAGAGGGCTTCATCCAGGCCTCCGCCAACATCACCGACATGGATGAGAAGGCCAAGCCATACCCTATCGTCACCGAGCGTAGGGACAACGTAGCGCTGAATACCGTACTGACCAACAATTTCGGTTTCGGTGGCACCAATGCCACCCTGGTGTTCCGTAAGTACGATCAGTAGTTCTTACATTATCCAGGCGCCCAGTTGGCGCCTGGATCTCAAAAGTCTATTAAAACGCCTAATTCTGATCCAGTTTCCCTCCTGCGTGTTCAAAAAATAAAGATCTCAGCGTACTTCGAAGCGTTCGTAATAGCAGAGCTATCAAGATGAGTCTGGTAACGCTCTGTTAGTTGGAATTGTTCGTTAATTAAATGAGTTATCTCAGATTTATAAAGGAGATCTGAGGTTTCGTTGAACGTTTATCTTAATTTAAGGCTTGGAAATCTTGCGTATTTAAATTAAAGCCGGTAATGTTTCTAAAGAGTTTGGGGAAACTCTAATAGCGACATCTTTTGGGGGTTTAGAACGCATAGTAGAAATCTATTTCTCAATCCATTGATTTATAAAGAGAATGATGGCGCAGGCTTGTGCTCATGAAATGCTGTCTCGATCAGCGTTTCTTTAGGATTCGATAATTAACAAAAAGGACCTCGTTTTTACCTTAAATTGTTATGCGTGTATTACAACATTGGATGTTTTTTTTGGGTTTGCTCATCTGGGGTAACTGTCACGCAACCCCATCGTCAGATGTTGATATTCATTCGCTTAAATCCAGTGCTCGTTTTACCACCTGGCAAGGCATCGAGCCGGATAAGTGGGCGACGATCTGGTTGATTAAGCGCTATCTTTCGCCGAACGCCTATTTTATTTTTGTACCCCCAAATACTGAATTACCCGCCAATGCCTATGCCTTTGATGTGCCCGGCGCATCACTTAAGCGGGCCAACCGGGCGTCTATGTTCCATCGCCTGAAAGAGTCGATGGACCTGGACATTGAACAGCTTGCATATCTTGATGCAATAATCCATGACATCGAAGTTAATATATGGGATGCCAATGCGCATCCTCATGCTACGTGGTTTGAGACCATGTATCGTCAATTGCAGGCACGCTACGAGCGGGACAAGGTGCCGGTAGATTGTTATCTGGCCTTTTTTGATGGTGTAGCACGCCTCTCTACTCTCCCTGATATCGAGGCACACGATTATTCGAAACAGCTTTCACTTACGTCACAATGTCCGGGTCTTCGTAAAGACAGTGATGCCTATGTAGAGCAATTCAGTCATGAAGAGATACTTCGAGAAATCAGCCTGGGTAAGAAAGTGGTCTTTATTGATACCCGAGAAGATGAAGAGTACGACGAAGTCCATTTGCCAGGTGCGCAGATTCTACGGCTTCGGGATGTCTCCGTGGATTCAGTTAAGCCCTACGTCGATGCTGACCTTGTAGTGCCATATTGCGTAAAGGATTTTCGTGGCTTTGAGGTTGCAAAATCTATGAAACACCTGGGTGTAAACCGTGTGGCAACCCTGAGTCCCAATGGTCTCAAGGGGTGGTTGCAGGCCAGCCTCCCTGTTGCCCGTGGTGGGGCAGCTTCTGATCAAGAGGCGATGGATGCACTTATGAGATGTTCTATGGAACCCTCTTCATGCCTTCAAGAGTCCCAAGTCCGATGAAGCGCTTCATATTCTCCAGTGTGCTGATTATTTTCTCCATACCGGCTTTGATATGGTACCGCCAAACAGGGGATCTATCTGTTTACTTCTCGGAGCAGGTCCCTCAGGGGCAGTTTATATATGTTTTGTCAAAGCTGGTCGGGATGTATGCATTGTTGTGCATCGCCTGGCAGGTCATCGCAAGCCTGCTTAATCGCCTTGAGATAGTCCGGTTTCATTGGATGGGTCTTACCCATCGATTGTTTGGCACCTTCGTAGTTGTTCTCTCTTTGAGCCACGTACTGCTCTTTTTTTCTGCGGTCACCTTGCGACAGGGATCTCCCGCATGGGGATTGCTTCTCCCTAGTTTCAAGGATTTCTACCATACACACCTGAGCTTTGGACTGATTGGTTTATTGATCATGTTTTTAGTCATGACGGCGGGTATAGTGCGGATAAAAAAATCCAGCGCACGGGCACGTACACTCCATAGTGCGTACTGGGTATCCATCGTGCTTGTCTATCTTCATGCGCTTGCAGTTGGGACGGAGTCCCAGTCTAAGGAGGGCCTCGTATTCTATGGTGCGCTAGGGGTGGTGATGCTGTTGTTGTTTACTATCTGGTTGCTCAATCAGGGTAGATTGCGTTTGGGGTTTTCAGCATGAGCGCTCTTATGAAGGGATTTACAAGCTGGATCATGAGCACCATGATTGTGCTATCCGCCACCGGTATGGCATTAGCGAGTTTACCGGAAGGGCTCATGATAGTCGGTTATGACGGTTCCGCCTGGTATCCCTATATCAGCCAGCCCGGTAGTAATAAATGGAAGAAGCTTAAAGCGATTCAGGATCCTGCATATCTGACATGGCAAGCAGGAGGCACAGGTCGGTTTTTAATCAAAGGGAATGATGGGAAGGTGTATCAGTACGAGCTTGGCAGCAAGGAGCCTAAACACCTCGATTTCTTTGATGACGCCAACTTCACACAGCTTCGGGCATTTGATACGGGTTTTGTGATGGTGAAGCTGCAGGAAGGCAAGAGCAGCGAGACCAGCATTGTTGCCTTTGTTGATGACCAGATGCCAAAAACTATATTGCGGCAGTCATCGGCACAGTTTCATCCCTATGTACACAACAATTATCTTTACTACGCCCATGTATCCTGTCGCCTTGAGTGTAAGCCACTTATCCAGGAGGTATGGCGTAAGGAGCTAGATACAGGGCGTACTCAGCAGCTCACGTTGCTTAATGTAACAAGCTATCTTTATTCTGTTGACGCCGACAATCACTATGGCTTCATCAGTAGTAATAAAAATGGTTATTATCATCTGGCCAGGATGGACATGACATCTGGCGAACTTTCCTGGTTAACCGATGGACAGGTGACGGATAGTTTTCCTAGTGTCGCCCAGGATGGCTCTCTGTATTTTATCCGACGCACATCTCTTGGAAGCCAATTAATGAGCATACCTTCGGATTTAATCATGGCAAAGACAACGGAAATCAATAATTCCATGGAAGTTATAAAGCTGCCTAAAGATGTTAAAAAAATCAGATATCTGGAGATAAGTAATTGAAGAGGTTGGTTGATATAAGACATGCTGTTTCAACTATTGCAGTTGTTTTTGCGATACCGGCGCTACTCAGTGCGTCAGAATCTACTCAAATTGTCTCAATGGCGACTTTCGAAAAGGCAAGTTTTGCCCCTGAACGCAATGAGGAGTTTGTCATACCAATCACTATTAGCAATCCTGAAAAAATAAATGATGTAAAAGTAGAGATACGCACCAGTGATGATGATCTTGTCCGGACTTTAAGCTTGACGAAAATCAAATCTGGTACTAAAAAATATGAAGTTAAATGGGATGGCCGTGATGCGAACAAAATGCTCGTTCCTGATGAGGCCTATCATCCAGTCTTACTGGTGACGAACACATCTAAAAAGACTGAGCGGATTGATCCGCGGACCTCAAGTGGTGGGGAAGAGGTCTATGATTTCGAAAAAAATGTTCGTCAAGGAGTCATTGAGTACACTTTGCCAGTTGCCAGCCGTGTTTTGGTTCGCGCAGGGATAAAAAATGGGCCCATGCTACGCACGGTGATTGATTGGGAGCCGCGTACGGCGGGTTTTCATGCAGAACGTTGGAATGGTCGTGACCTGGACGATGTCATTGCGGTTGAAGAAAATCCAGAGGTCGGCTACCTGATTATTGGGTATCAACTACCTGAGCATACGATTATCACCTATGGTAATACCAAGGAGACCTACCGGGCTTATCGGGAGCGACATAAGTATCCGATCAAGGAGGCCAGTTATGAAGGGCGATTGCTTGAGCGGAATAAAAAAGTGATTCGCCAGGAGTTTTATAACCCGGTTTTACAGCAAAAAAGTCCGCGTATTGAAGTCAAGCTATTAACCAGGGAGAGCCGCAAGGAAACTGACAATGTGGTTGGGCTTGATGAAATCCTAACAGAGGTTAAATTGGACCCGCTGGACGAGATTTATCTTGACCAGGAACGGTATGAAATCAGTTTCTTTGTCGATAATGAGTTTATCGCAGAAGAGGAACAGGGGTTTGTTCCATTTACCTGGAGATGGTCACCCGCACGGCTGGGTATTAAACCTGGGAAGCATGTTTTAACTGTGAATGTTTCCGGTTATAACGGGCAGGTCGGTGTAAAAAATATTGCGTTTAATGTTACCGACAACGCAAGTGATAAAAAAGATAAGTAATAAACAAAATCTAATCTGGGGGTTTCATATAATGTTTTATTGTTTGAACTCACGGATATTTTTGGTGAAGTTATGACGGAATATTAGCCTTCTGTTGCAGTTGAGTGCTGATCGCCTCTATGTACCAGAAGTTGCTTTAGGAGTTAGGAGAGAAGGGGATGTCTAAAGTGATTCGGATACTTTCAATGTTGATTTGTGGGTTAGTCATAATGCCTCCCATCAACGCGCAAGAGCTCAATCTGGCTCCGGACTGTAGTACGGCGATAGCAACGCCAGATAGACTGTGGCCGCCGAACCATGAATTCATTCCGATATCGATCTCAGGTGTTTCGGACCCCGAGAACTTGCCAACGACTTTGACAACACAATGTATTGTTCAGGATGAACCCTTAAATGGTAAAGGGGATGGAAATACCCCAATCGACGGTGCCGGACTCTACAGTGATCAACCCATGGTGCGAGCGGAGCGGGCTGGAAAGGGTGATGGGCGTGTCTATCATATTATTTTCAAGGCCACGGATACCGCAGGAGCCAGTTGTACAGGTCAGGTTGTGGTTCAAGTGCCTCACGATGAGGCCTCGGGACCGGCAGTGGACAGTGGACCCCGCAATCTTTCGGCGGGTACGGGCGAGAACTGTGACGCTCAACCCTTCAATAACCCACCAATTATCTATTCTCTTCCCGTTGTTGACGCCCAGGTTGGCACCGAATATCAGTATGATGTTCAGGGGCACGACCCGGACAGTGATATCCTGCAATACAGCCTGGTAAATCCACCGACTGGTATGACTATTGACTCCGGGACAGGTCTCATCCTGTGGACTCCTGTACCCGATCAGGTAGGAACCCAGGCAGTCACAACTACTGTGGTCGATCCTGACGGTCTGTCAGCAACTCAGACATATGAGATCACCGTCGAAGCAGCCCCAAATGAACTATCAGCCCAGATTATTGCCAATCCGGACTCCGGAACATCACCATTGACGGTGCGTTTCAGTCCCGATGTCCAAAACAATAACCTGGTTATCAACAGCTACCAGTGGGATTTTAATGGTGACGGTCAAAATGATGTCTCTGATACCTTCGGCGCGCCCAAGACCTATACCTATACAGGTTCTCCTGGTGATGTCTTCACAGCCAGACTGACGGTGAATCCTGCCGGCGCCGATCCTATCATCGCCACCAAGGCAATCACCATCGACAACCAGCCGCCAACGGCCCAGGTCTCCACTAATACGACGAACGGTCACGCGCCGCTACTGATCACATTTACCGTGACTGCCAGCGATCCGCAGGGTATTGCCGAGATCAGTATTGATTTTGAGGGCGATGGTGTTTTCGATGAGACGCAGACAGGTGGCGTCAATAGCGGAACCTGGCAGTTCGAAAGAACCTATGCGGATCAGGGTACCTATCAACCACAGGTCAGGGTGACCGATGAATTCGGTGCGGAAGCCCTGGTCAGTAATAATGCTATCTCGGTTGATGTCAATGATCCCTTGGACCCTGTGATTCAGTTATCAGCCACTCCTCTAATTGGTAATGCACCGCTTACCACGTCATTGACGGCATCCGCAGAACTCTTCGATGGTAGTGCGATTGCACAATGGGCCTGGGATCTCGATGGTGATGGGCAGTTTGAAACTCAAGGTGGAGCCAATGCGACGGATACCGCCCAGACTACCTACAGTGGCGTCAACTACTACTATCCCGTGGCGGAAGTGACGACCACAACAGGGCGCACAGCCAAGGCATCACTAAAAATCGAGACTCAGTCAACGGCCGTGCCGACGCTGAGTATCCCCAACAGCAGCGATACCATCAATGTGGATGCCACTGCGCAGGCTACGATATCAATTACGCTGCCTTATGAGACTGAGATGGAACTCTGGATTGAAAATGCCTTCGGCGGTCGTGTGAAAACAGTACAGGCTGTTCAGACCCAGCCTGCCGGTCAGTACGACCTCATCTGGGATGGTACGGATAACCAGAATAATATCGTGCCCACCGGCGATTATTACGCGGTATTGGGTTACACAAGGTACGACACACAAGAAATTATCGACCTTCGAACCTCAACGGGTGGACAGCTGACCTATTACCGTAGAACCACCAGCAATCCGCGCACCTTTGATCGCCTGGAACAGCCGCTAAAGATCGATTTTCAGGTGGATGATCCGGCCGAGGTCTCCTTCTTCTGGCAGATATCCTTTGGCCAAAGACTGATGACCCTGCTCGAACATGAGCGTATGGGACGAGGGCAGTACAGCCTCTACTGGAATGGGGAATACCCAAGCGGTGAAAAGGTGGCAGATAACGTTGACAGATTAATGCCCGGCATCGTCCGCTACACCCTGCCAAGCAATGTCATTTTCGTAAAAGAGAATCCGCGCATTGAACAGTATGTGTTGGATTCCACCATCATCGCTGACCCCAGGCGAGAACCCATTGGTCTCAATCTTACCCTGAGCAAGGACAGCACGGTGGAGATGGTCGTATCGGATATGGATAAAGGGGTGGATGTCGCGTCTCTAATCTTCTTCGACCTGACGGCAGGTCAACATCATCTGACCTGGGATGGCAAGAATAACTTTGACCAGTACCTTGCCCCTGGGGATTATCGGATCGGAGTCCGTTCCGTGGATCAGCACGGCATCCGTAGCCTGTTCTGGTATCGTACCCAACGCATAGATTATTGAGGGAAGCAATCATGAAGACTATGCAGATTATTCTTTTGTTATTGATGCCGGTATTTGCCTTAGCGGTTGATGAAAGCGAGATCAGCAATGCAGTCAATGCACGCATTGCCCTGCTACAGACAGAGTCCGCGCAGTTGGAATCCGCGATCAATACGCTGAGCACCATGCAATTAACCGATACCGAAAAATTCGAGTTGATCGCAGTCGCAAGCTTCAATGCCAGCGATGAGGTGGTTGCCGGCTACGGATTCACCCTGAAGCAGCTTTATGCCTTCGAGTCCAGGAACGAGGAGGAGATTGCAGCCTGGCTGGATGTACATCCTGACCTGGGGATCCAGATCAGTACGCTTGAAGCCAACATAGAAAGTCTGCAAGGCCAGTTTGATCAGGTGATCAATGCTGAAGCCGTACAATAATTCATGGAGTAGAGAGCAATGACGCATTCATTAAAAATCAAACTCGGTGTACTGCTTGCCCTTTTTTGGGCCATCGCGAGTTTTGAGGCCTCTGCCTATGATGCACCTTGGAATGGGGGGCGGGAGGATATTACAAAACCTGGTCCTGAGCCCGAGAATGATTGTACGAGTAATGAGTGTAGCTGTCCTGGCGACGGGAATACCGGTTCACCAGTATACACGGCAAGGGGTTATCTGGTCTGGAAGGATTCCGATATCACATTCCCCAGTACAACCCGGGTCGGACTTCGTCGTACCTATAACTCCTTTGATTTCCGCGCTGGACTGTTTGGCCGGGGCTGGGTGACGGCCCAGGAATCCAATATTGCCCGTACCTACAAGGCCATAACCGAAGGCAACCCAAACGGTTCTCCAACCACCGCTACAGCCTATCAATCCGTCCCGATCTGGCTGGCCTCCCATGGCAGACGCTACAGGCTAGAGGAGACAGCGACAGCCTGCACTACTCCGGATGTTCTCTATTTCACTTTTGAAAAGCTGGCCAATGGTGGATTCAAGCAGGTCTATGAGGACAGCCTCGACTACAACATCTACAGCGATACCGGTGCATTGCTGGAGAGCTATTCTGATAAGGATGGCACCACGGTTTATTATGAATACGATATCCAGAACCGTCTCTCCCGCCAATACGACAGTTTTGGCTTCGAGCTGAATTTTACCTATAACGACCAGGGTTTTGTCAGTCAGGTAACTGATCAGGGTAACCGCCTCTGGGAATACAGCTATGATGTATACGGCAACCTGGTTCAGGTGCTCGATCCCGATGGCAATACCAAGGATTACGGCTACCGCCTGGTAGATAACATCGGCTACAAGCAACATCTGCTTACGGATGTCAACGATAATGGTGATGATCCGGTCCTCAATGTTACCTGGAGCGAAGTGACCCTGAACAACAGAAAGGCCATGCGTGTCTCCAGTTACACCGAAAGCGATGGACATCGTCATGACTACAGCTATGCTCAGACCACCTATAACGGCATAGCAGCGATCAGGACCACCAAGAACACTAAACAGATCGGCTCAAACACCACCATCGAGTCACAGACGTTGATTGCCGATGCTGCTACCTACTGGATATTAAGTCGCAACAACGCTACTACAGGTACCAGCCAGAGCAGCACTTACGATGCCCGTGGCAAACTGATAGCACGAACGGATGAGCGTGGTAACATGACGCTTTATGAATATAATCAAGCAGGACGTAAGACCTTAACCACGGAATTGGCAGGTACGACTGATGAAAAGCAGATAGCCATTAGTTATTTCGGCAATACTGATCGCATAGCTGTTTTGAATGAATATGGTCTACGCGAAACGCGCTATTACTACGATAGTGATCTACGTATATTGACGAAAACTCAAGTGGATCTCGGTACCTCAGAAGAGCGTACATGGTCCTATACCTACCATCCTAATACCACGGACAGCCAGGGAAACCAGATTTTGGGTAAGGTGGCCAGCATAGATGGGCCGCAGCCTGGTGTACAAGATACGATACACCTTAGCTACAATGCACAGGGCCTCATAACTCGTATCGACCAGCCTCAGGGTCAAGCGATCAGTTATATCTACAACAGTGTTGGCCAACAGATCTCGCAGACAGATTCAAATGGTGTTTTGACCGAGATGTTCTACGATAGTCGCAATCGCTTGGTCGAGACCAGAACCAACGGTCGCATTACGAGTTATGCCTATAATGGCCAGGGACAACTTATTGAGACTGCGGACGAGCTTGGTAGAAGCACAACCCTAGCTTATGATGGCTATAATCAACTTTCCAGAATTACCTACCCATCAGGCGATTACCTCAGCATCGGCTATATCTATGCCTCAGCTTATACTGAGGCCACCCGCAAATACCACAAGGCGGGTGGTGTACTGGTTAGTACTGAGATACTCCGGAATGATCCGAGGACCAAGCTCCCCATACAAGAGTATCTTTCGAGCACCAACGAGCAGGTCAACAACCAGACATACAACGGTGTAGATGATTTGGTTCAGATCACATTATATGGACATTTTGATGGTGTAGCGGGTAGTAGTACTACTAACTATACCTATGACCGTGAAGGCAGGGTGACGCAGATTGCGGATCCGGATAACGGTGTCACTATCATGAACTACGATGATTTCGAGCGATTGACCGACGTGACAGACCCCAACAATGGAAAAACGCTATACAGCTTCAATGCCTTTGACGACTTAATCCAGATTTCAAGTCCGGATACCGGTACCAGTCAATATCAGTTTGATCCCGCTGGGAACCTGATGCAGCACACCAATGCAAACAATGTTCAGGTTAATTACAGTTACGATGCCCTAAATCGCATCACATTCATCGATTACGAAGGTAATGATCTAGATGCGACTCTGACCTATGATGAAGGACCATTTGGGATAGGGCGGTTGACCTCGGCAGTAGATGGCTCTGGATCAAGTCAATACCAGTATGATGATCGTGGCTTGGTGACACAAGCCGATATCTCCATTGCTGGAACATCGTTATCCGTTGGTTACGGTTATAATACCGCTGGTGAACCGATAGCAATTAACTATCCAAGTGGTGCACAGGTTAACCTGAATTATGATGCCTCAGGGCGGCTCAGTAGAATCCAGTATGTAGATAACGGAAACACTACGAACTTGCTTGAAAATATTACCTGGCATGCTCAGGGCATGGCCAGTTATCAACAAGGCAATGGACTCGTTACTGAATTAATTTACGATACCGCAGGCCGTCTGATAGAAAAGCGCTATGGTGGTATTGAAAATCGTCTGCAGAGCCAATTGGATAACCAAAGTCAAATCATCCAGCAGGCCTGGACACGAGATGGTCTTCAGGATAATAACGCTTATCAATATGATGAGCTTGGTCGTTTAACTCAGGATGGTAGTGCTGATCTAGTATTCGGATACGATTCTGTTGGCAATAGGTTAAGTAAGGCTAAGGCAGACGGAAGTCTGGCGAATACGTATACCTACGACAACAATAGCAATCGGCTGAATCAAATCGATGCTACGTCCATCAGCCGTGATGCAGCAGGTAATACACTAAGTGATGCTACGCGTCAGTACCAGTTCAATGCAATGAATCGATTGGCTCAGGTCACCCATACTATTAGCAGCACGCAGGCCAGCTACAGCTATAATTACAAAGGTGAACGCGTTCGTAAGCAAATCCTCAACAGCCCTGGGTTAGACGTTCGCTTTGTCTACGGACAGGGTGGAGAACTCCTAGGTGAGTATGATGGTAACGGTAACCGTATCAGGGAATATGTCTATCAGAGCGCAGGCGGTGTTAATGAACTGATCGCTCAGGTCCAGGCCGATGGCACTATTCTTTACCTGCATGCTGACCATTTAGCTACGCCGAGATTGGCGACTGACCAGTCCAAGCAAATCGTCTGGCGTTGGGACAGTGATGCTTTTGGTACGACAGCGGCGATTGAGGATCCGGATAATGATGGAGTGGTAACTGTAATAAATCTACGTTACCCAGGACAATACTATGATCAGGAATCGAGTCTCCATTATAATTACTTCAGATATTATGATCCATTTGGAGGCAGATATATTTCGTCTGATCCAATTGGTTTGGCTAGTAATAGTCCAAATACGTATACATATGTAGTGAATAACCCGATGAGTTATTCAGATACTTATGGCCTTGAAATAGATGGGCGTTTTGCCGGTATAAATATTAACAATATCGATATAACTAATATTGATTCTACGTTAAATCCATATATGGGAGATCCTAATTATGGTGAAAGTGCCTATGTACTTGCTTACGCTACCTACACTGCCAATATACAAGTTGGTTTAAGAATTATTTGTGCGGAATTCGAAGAAACATGTGTTGGAAAAGAAATGATTAGATCGTGGTATCCATCCAGCGGAATGTCGTTAAATGGAATCAGTGGGGACTTCCAGATTCGGTATAATCCGGTAAGTGCTATAGCGGCACCAATTTATGTGAAATTAGTTTCATATTCATTGGCATATATTGCAGCTGGAAAGAAAGCTAGAGATACGATACACGAGAGACTTAAAAATACATATGGTTCGTTAAACGCCTTCGCGAAAGCTGTTTGCATTGGAACTGCAAATCTTCCCGCAAATTAGATTGACGATGACGAAAAATAAATTAAAACTACTCTTAGAAAATGGTATAAGTAGAAAATCGTTCATAGTCTGGTTTTTTTTGGCAAATGTAGCTTTTTCTCTACTAGCTTATTTTATGGTCATTAACAAAATAACCAGCCATTTTTGGTATTATGAAATGTTTTTCCGAATACCATTGTCTTTAATGTCATGTATTCTTTTTTATTTGCGATTAAACAGATTGCGCATGAGTTGGATTTACTCTCTGTTGCCTATAGTGGTTGTTTTTAATAGTGTTGAATTGGCCAGAGTCTTAAATATCGATATAGAATCAAATTTCACAATAATAGATTTTTTGACTTTAGTGTATTTTGGATTCGCTCTCTTTTTAATGTTCAAGAAAGACCCACCGAGTCATAAGGCTATAAATACTGAGTAAGGTTATTATTTAATGAATTACAAATCATAAAACGAACATTGTTTGTGTGAATCAACTAACTGAGACACCCATCCTAAGAAAGCAATATAACACATTGTTATTCATGTATATTTGTTGAATTCATTAAGATGGATGATGAGATGGACGCCCCCAAGAATTCGGCGTCGCAATGCGCCAAACTGATAGTGGAAACATCAGTTAACCTAAAGGAGCGTCCATCATGAATAATCATAGTCTCATTGCCATTGATTTGGCAAAAAATGTTTTTCAAGTTTGTATTGTTGAACTAACTAACTGAGACACCCATCCTAAGAAAACAAGATAACAGCTTGTTATTCATGTATTTTTGTTGAATTCATTAAGATGGGTGTCCGGATAATTTCCATGCTGGGTCTTGTAAAACCCGGCATAGGTTAGTTCCTGCCTTAAAGCGCCATAGATAGGCCTGATATGCCGTGACCTCGATGTCGTTGCGAAAAGGGCGCCACCGCGCGCCATGTTCGAACCTGGAATCCACATTTCACTAAATGTAACTCATTGAATCTATAGCTTTTAAGCGCTATACAGTCCAATAAGGGGTGGTTTTTTTTCGGACAAAAGAAGGTTTCAGTGCTTGAGTCCACAGGCCCGAGGAATCCAATCACCTTATTCACGGCTTCTTCAAGTTTGAGCCATTTCAACGACAATCTCTTTAATCAATATCGTCTATTCATATTTGCATTATTTATGAGTGCACGGTGACTCATCTCTCAGTATGATTGTTGTATATAAAATGTCATAGAAGCCGCATTAGACGGCACAGGGGACGCATTCGTGGAATTCAAGAATCTTAACCAGATAGAAACGGCTACCCAGGCCCATAGGCCAGAGCTTTTCAGGGTTGGAACGGCCTTACTCTTTATCGTCTGCATTATGTTATTCGCGCTAATGCGGCCCGTTGATGGCATTCATGGTGTTTTATTGGTCATAGCCGCGATGATTGGCGGTTACATGGCAATCAATATCGGCGCTAACGATGTTGCGAACAATGTGGGCCCGGCGGTTGGTTCCAGGGCGCTGACCTTGACCGGCGCAATTCTGATCGCCGCCATATTCGAGTCCGCGGGTGCACTGATTGCCGGAGGTGAGGTCGTCAGTACGATCAAGAAGGGCATTATTGATCCTTCGCTGATTAGCGACCCAGACACATTTATCTGGCTCATGATGGCGGCATTGCTGGCTGGAGCGATCTGGCTGAATATCGCAACCGCACTCGGTGCACCAGTATCGACCACCCATTCTATTGTGGGGGGGGTGCTGGGTGCTGGTATGGCTGCCGGAGGGATGGGTATAGCGAACTGGGACAAGATGGGTGCGATTGCTGCCAGTTGGGTCATCTCCCCTGTTCTGGGTGGTCTCATTGCTGCGGGTTTTCTGTACCTCATCAAGAGAAATATTACCTATAAAGATGACCTGATCCATGCTTCAAAAAAAGTGGTTCCCATTCTTGTTTCATTGATGGTCTGGGCATTTGCTACCTATCTGATGCTTAAAGGCATCAAAAAAATTTGGAAGGTTGACTTTGCAACGGCCGTTATTATCGGGGCGGGAATAGCCGTATTCGCATATTTCATTATTCGAAAATTGGTCGAGCGGGCCGCATTATCTCTGCCCAATGAAAAGTCGAGTGTCAATCAATTGTTTACGGTTCCATTGATATTTGCTGCAGCACTGCTCAGTTTTGCCCATGGTGCCAACGATGTGGCGAATGCAGTTGGACCATTGGCGGCGATCAATGAAGCGATAATGGCCGGTGATGTGGCCACTAAGGCACCCATACCGCTATGGGTGATGCTGGTTGGGGCTATCGGTATATCACTTGGGTTGGCCCTGTATGGTCCGAAATTAATTAGAACCGTGGGTTCGGAGATCACGGAACTCGATCAGATGCGGGCCTTCTGTATCGCTATGGCGGCTGCTATTACGGTTATTATCGCTTCTCAACTGGGTCTGCCCGTTAGTTCAACACATATTGCTGTCGGTGGTGTATTTGGGGTGGGTTTTCTCAGGGAGTACCTGAAATCCAGTTATGGCGGCATGATTGAAGAGATAAAACATCATCATGAGAACGAAGATAACGAGGCCATGAATAACTTTCTGGATGAGTTCCAGAAAG
>JANTGN010000020.1 GCA_024762895.1 Thiotrichales bacterium | reverse complement strand
CATACCCCGGTGAAGGTCGATGTCCGCATTATCGCTGCCACCCACCAGAATCTCGAAGACCGGGTCAGGGATGGCCAGTTCCGTGAAGATCTGTTTCATCGACTCAATGTCATCCGCATTCATATCCCATCGCTGCGTGAACGCCGAGAAGATATCCCCCTGCTCATGCGGCATTTCCTCGAGCAGGCCGCCACAGAACTGGATGTCGAGACCAAGATCCCCCGTCCCGAGGTCGATGAATATCTCAGCTCACTCGACTGGCCCGGCAACGTCCGGCAACTGGAAAACACCTGCCGATGGCTCACCGTCATGGCCTCGGGTCGCGAACTACTCATCGATGACCTGCCAGCCGAACTACGCGAAAGCACACCACAGAAAAGCACCCATGAAAGCTGGCAACAGGGCCTCAAGCACTGGGCCGAACAACAACTGGCCCTGGGGCGTGATCATATACTCGACGAGGCCGTACCCGAGTTTGAACGCATTATGATCGAAGCGGCATTACACAAGACCGGTGGTAGAAGACAGGACGCCGCCAGGCTCCTGGGCTGGGGTCGTAATACCCTCACGCGCAAGATCAAGGAACTACGGATGAGCAATGGGAAGGAATAAGTCAGTTTAGTTTATTAGACTTAAACCCGGCCGATGGTAAACAACACCGGTACATCAAGCCAGATACCACCACCGGTATCCAGGGCCTGCACCTCGGCCAGATGTTCATTCTTAAAACGCATCAGGTCTTCTTCATCGAGTTGCAATAGCAGTCCTCGGTAACCGCTGTTCCAGATAACCTGCCACCAGTCCGCCGCGTTGTCCAGGTAATACCCCATCTGCTGGCTATGATGGGCAATTTCATAATACTGTGCCTCCATCAATAGCCGATCGACTTTTTGCGGATTGTCGACCCGCTTCCATGACAGGGGGGGTGGCTCAATACCAAAGGCCTCGACCTTTTCGAGGAACAGGCTGCTCATGGGTTCCATCATGCCATCCAGGAAGGTGGTAATGGCCAGCAGGCCACCCGGTAATAATTGTTTGCGTATGGCATTCAGGCCATTGTGCATATCGGGCAGGAAGAAGATGCCAAAGCCACAGGTTGCCACATCAAACGAGGATTCGGGCTCCTGCAGTTTTTCCAGGTCACAACAATGGAAGTGAATATTGTCCAGGCCTTCTTCGCCCGCCTTGGTTTTTGCCTGTTCCAGCATACCCGGCGAGAGATCAACGGCGGTCACATGACCCTGGTCTAAGATTTTCGCCGCGGGTAAAGAGATGTTCCCGGTGCCGGCCGCGATATCGATTAGCCGTTCATGGCCCTGTAGATTCAGAAAGCTCAGTAGTTCCTGGGCGCTACGGGTAAAAAAGCGCAGGGCATTGCAGTCATAACCCTCGCAGATCGTATCGAAGGTGGTTGCCACCTTCTCTTTGTGCCCTTCCTCTTTCGCTGCCATCTCCATACCCAGCCCCTTATTGTTATATATAGAAGCCGCAATGGCGTGACCCACAGCGGTTCATTAGCAATATAAAGACTTAATATAGTTCCTGCATATAAATCTGCTGAGGGTTACCGCCAAAGATACCAAAGGTGGCCCTGCCCAGGGGTGCCTCATCGGCTGTACCCGCATCCCCATCCCAGTCGAACAATAACCAGGGCAGGTCGGCACCCGTGGCCGTACTCAGGTCGGGCTGGATATCGATATACCCCGTATTGCCCGTTCCGGGTGCGGTGAGGTCTATATTCAGACCACCATTGAGTGCCGGGCTGTTCTGCACCGAGGCCGTTACCGTGGCGCCGTTTATGGTGATGCTGCCATCACGTTCACTGGCCTGTTCGTTATTACTCAGATCAACGTCGGTAATGGCCAGGGTGGTACAGCTATCGAGGGTATTGGTGACAAAGAACGTACCATCGTAATACTGCATGAAGGTGTTGATGGACAATGGCAGCAACTCGGAGCCAAAGGTATTGGTCATGGCCATACGGCCATATCGCACGCTGGTAGTCCCAAGGCTTCTTGCCGTACAGGTCGTGACCGTGCAGGCGGTCGTGTCATCCGGTTTCATGTCCCTGTTCTGAATCTCGGCGCCATCCTGGTCGGTGACGAAGACGCCCAGTTGCAGATTATCGAAAGGCCCATCCGGCGTAGCGGCTCGATCGAAGCTGGCGTTCGTGACATTGATGGCATACTGGCCGCCCACCCAGTCGACCGATCCGGTATTACTCAGACGCCCACTCAGGTCGATTCCATCATTATTATCTTCGGCCACTGCGGTCACCGTGCCGGTGGTGTAGCCAGCCGTGAAATAGTTACTGGTTGTGGAATTACCCAGGTTTTGTGCCACCAGGGTGTACTGTATTTGTAATGCGTCCTGATCCATGTAGGTGAAGCCCCCGCTGGCACAGGCCTCGGTAATCGTCGCCCCGCTGAGTTCAAAATGATGGGGATAAAAACGCCCCACCGGATCGCTATCCAGGGTCTGTCCCGCAACATCTGCGCCTGCCGTTCCGAGGAAGGCCGTGGTATCGGCCAGCAGGCGCATGCTGCCAACCTCGCTATACGCCAGATCGTTTATGGTCTGTGTTCCGGCAGTAAAACCCGCGGGAGTTGTTGTACCCGCCAGTGCACCGGCCACACCGGCCACCGGCGTAAAGCCTCCCGTGTTGTCTACGCTCAGGCTGGTTATAAAGTTATAAGCCGGGGTCAGGCCATTATCCGTGACATCGTCCGTGGTGGGATCATCGACCAGGCCATCGTTGTTACTATCATCGGCGCCCTGCCACAGGTAGGCACCGATCGTTGCGGTAAAGGTATCTCCCGCTGCAACAAAGCCTGCACCCGAGGTCGCGGTGCCGGATGGATTGGGCGTGCCATCCTTGTTGATATTGGTATAACCCAGGGCAAAGGGCCTGACGGTTAGGGTATCGCTGGCACCGGTGATGGGCAGCGGTACATCATCGGCGGGGTTGTCATTGCCCTGATCATTCATGGCGAAACCCGAGGTATCGTCGCGCAGGTAGACATCATACTTGCCGACGTCGGTTGTACTCAGGGTGAACTGCGCCTGACCACTACTAAAAGAAAGGTCCAGATTATTGATCGCAGGTGCTGCATTCAGGAGCGTTGCCCCTCCGATAGTCGGCGCCAGGCCGGAAGGATCGACGGCATCACGACTGGTCCAGGCCTTGAGATCACCATAGACCGCGTTACTGGCCGTATCGTATCCAGTAGCTATTGCGCAATCTCCCGAGGTAGGATCACGTCGCCATAGGGCGGCATTAAAGACATGGTCTCGTCCTGCCACCAGTTCGGTACTGCCCGTTCCGGGACAACTGCTATCGGTGCAGGTCAGCGGGGTGATGACAAAGGCATTGTCACGAAAGCTGATCAATGGTGATAGAACCGATACCCCGGCAGTGATATCGGTAGCGCCAATCGTCAGGTCATCGGCATGCACATTGGACAGATCCAGAATGACCGAGCCCTGATCTCCCGACACAAAGGTATAGGTAACCTGACCATTATCCGTGATATGCGGATTGGGGTTCAGGGTGCCACTGGCAGAATTGATGGACCAGTTACCATGGCCCGTCAGTGTATTAAGAACGACCGTACCCGTGTAGTTAGTCAATATCTGCGCACCGGGGTTAATAGCGGGGTCCGAATCATAGGCCGTGATGGTCACCGGATGCGGCGCACAGGTAGAGGCTGCGCTACCCGCCGTGATGTCTATCCAGCCCAGAGTGGGCCCAAAGGCACAGGGGTGAGTTTCATTCATAATGGTCTGAATCTCAGCCCCCGAGAGTGCAAAATCATAGACCCTGACTTCATCTATCTGACCATCAAAGCGCCAGCGTGGTACTGCCTCGGAACCTGCGCTATTGGTCTCGCCACCAATGCTCGCAAGACCAGGATCTGCACCCCAGGTACCAGTGTAAGTAGATACAACATCGTTATTATTGAGCGTGACAGCTACGCCATTCACATAAATCTGACGTGTTTTGTCACTCAGATTATGAACGGCCGCTACATGAAACCACTGGCCTGCACTGATCACTGCGCTCTGGGTATCCACCACCACCGGACTGACGCTCCGCGAAAAAAATCTTAGCCGGCCATTTCCACCATCACCCAGACTAAATGCAAAACCGCCAGAATTACTTTCATCATCAACCAGGATACGCTGATCACCACTAATTCGATCAGGATTTATCCATGCAGAGATAGTGAAACTATCCTGAAGATTAGGAAACGATGCCGGCAATTGCACATAGTCATTATTACCATCAAATTCACCAAAACGGCAGGTGCCAGGATCCCCTGCTATGGCAGGCCCAGGTGGATCAGCAAATGAAGTATTGACTCCTCCAACCCCTGTTGCGTTCAAACCATTACCCGTCTGATCAATGACCTCACCCGAAGCTCCGCTCCATGACAACTCATCAAAGCGCCATTCGGCTACTGGTCCACAGACCTCATCGGTCAGGATCTCGACAAATTCGATCTCTATGCGCTCATTTGTACCGCCGTAGCAGCAGGCATTTCCATTACCGTATTCCTGCCTGACATCAGTATCACGTTCATCGGCAATACGTATACTGACCACGGTATTTGCCGACATGTAAGGGGTGATGTCTTCCGAGAAGCTATAACTTCCATTATTTACGCCATGAATATCCCAGGTCTGATCCCAGGTATTACCACCATCACTGGATACACGGACTCGGAACCAGTCCGCATTATCAACTCCGCCCAGGAGTTCATAATCAAAATTCAACATGGCGCTGGAATACTGCGACAGGTCTACCTCCCTTTCCACACCAGGGTTTCCATTCCATTCACCGCCCGTATAGTTATCGAGTATCAGTCGGCTACCAGCGATACGGACCTTGCCCGCGGCGGGGCCTACGCTGTTGTTATCATATTCCGTCCAGGGACCCGACCAGTTGAAGTAACCATCATTATTATTAAACGACTGTATATTAAAATCGTCTCGCGCATTGACGACACAGGCTACAGGCGGCGGTACTACACCCGTAGTGTATTCGATAAAAAGTAAAGGAGCCCTGGAAGGATTATCATCATGTGTTCTTGCCTCCCGCCGGCCACCATCATTACTCAGGACGAATACCATGTTGTTGCCAGACGCCCAGCCTGGCAAAGCGATGATTTCCTGTACGATGGCACTTAAATCGGGTGTTCGTGTATCCGGTCCCACTTCATTGGTAGACCAGGGCGCAGGAGACCAGTCAACAAAGGCATTGGTACGGCTCCTTCTCGATGGGTTACGAATTGAGTTGCCGTTTATATTTCTAAAGTTTTCCGGGTCGATATCATCTTCGCCATAGATACGAGTACTGGTGCCCCCACTTCTGTTGCTACGTGAAGTAAATTCAATATAGGCATTTGTAATCGTAGCCGTTGGCGGAATGGTGATGTTCTGAAAACGCACGCCGGAAAAATTTTGCCCAATATCGAGATCATTACTACTGTTGTTCCGGTCTTCCGCATCGTCCAGGTCGGCAATCACTCTGACCGATAAGGTATCGGCCGAGACGGTTGTTATAGGAATCAGTATGACTACCAAACATAAGAAAAGGAGCAGATGCCTACTCATTCCCGTATACCTCTTGCTGATAAATGGTCGACCGGCTGCCTTCATGCCGGTTATCGTATTTCTTACTGCCCAATTCATCATTCTTGTTGATCTCTTTTTTAACGGCGTTTTCCTGTTTGACAGGAGCCGGTTCCGGGGTTTTACCACTTTGACCGACTATCATATAAGCCGCAACCAGGCCCGACAGACCCAGTAACAAGGCCACCCATAGCAGCTGGCGCTTTTTTAAACCTTTATCAGGAACTATCACTCGCTCAATTTCCAGCAGGCGCGCGTTATTGGGCACGGGAAGACTGGTATCCAGCAAACCGTTTATGGGTGCTTCTAACTCGAGCTCTAAACGTTCCAGGTCATTCATCTTCAGTCATCAATATCTTGAGCCGTACCAGCGTGGTGGCCCCCTGCCGACGCAGCGTTCCCTCGGGCCGCCCGATCACCGCCGCCACCTCTTTATAAGTCATTCCTAACCAATAACGTAACAGAACGATATTTTGTTCATCTCGGGACAATTTTTTTATGGCCTGCTTCAGATCGGTCCCATCTACTTGCGCATCATGAACATGCACCTGCATAGAATTCAGATGACTATCATCCAGGGGTATCTCCCGGCGAACATGCCGCCGAAAGTGATCGATCAGCAGGTTCTGGGCAATCCGAAACAGGAAGGCAGAGGGAGAAACGGGGTCCTTACAGACCGTCTGGATAAACCGAGTGAAGGCCTCACTCACCAGGTCGTAGGCCTGCTCCTGGTCTGCGCCTCGGGCAACCAGGTAACGCCACAGCCGTTGTGATTCATGGCGATAAAATCGGCGAAAGGCGACCGCATCATTACCTTCACACCAGGCCTGGATCAGTTCCTGTGCATTGTCCATCATGCTCAGGGCGCGGGCGCATCCGTTACCTGCCCCACCAGGGTGCGTGAAACAAGGGTTGCGGTTGCCTTGCTACCGCTGGATGCCGTCGATGTCAGATTATAAATGTTATAGGTCACTCCACCCTCGGAAACCCCGATCGAGGGATTACACTGAACATTAACCGTCATACCTTCTATGTTGAGGGTCTGCGTGCCACAGCTGCCGGCCAGCGAGTTTGCTGCTCCCCATTCCAGGCCCGCCCGCGCGGCAAAGTAGGCGCGGTTGGTCATGACACTCAGGAAACTGCCCCGATCCTGAACCACGATGGTTCGAGACAATACCAGCAACAACAGGCCGATCACCGCAACCAGGAAGATCGCTGCAATCAGGGAAAAACCCGTTTGTTGTTTAGGTAATCTCATGGGCTGTTAAAGATATGGACCTGTTCCAGCAATGCGACCTGCTCGCCCGCCTGTGACAATGAAAGATTAAGCACGGCCACCCCATTGCGGCTGTTGGTGCCCGGGGTATAGGTGAAGTTACAGCTATTGACGGAATCCGTAACCAGGGCACCCGCGACACCAAAATCCGAATCGTTGATGGGCTGGCCTGCCATCAGTCCGTAACCCGCAAACCGTAATAACTGCCCTGTGCCCAGGTCGCAGACAAAACTGACCGAGCGCTGCACGACATAGAAACGCTGACTGGGTGAGGCCAGGGGAAAGGCTGCACCACTACCCCCGCCATTATCAAAACCCAGGCTGCTTGCATTAGCTTGCGTAATCGTAGCGACATTATCACCCTGGTAGGCGTTGTTGGCAGTGGCCGCCGTGCCCGTGTTGTAGATCACCAGACAATCCGATGATCCATTCAGGCAGGTATTAATACCAGCAGCACCGGTGACTATAGCCCCGGCTGAATTCAGGCCACCCAGTACATCAAAGGTATCCGTAGGAAGATTGAGATTAATGGCATCACCCGCACCCATGGCGCGATAACGGCCGGCGGTACGGATCTGCAGGAACTCGATGGCGACACGAGTGCCGTTACTGCTAGTCCTGACACTATTGGGCAGGGCCTGGCGAAGTTCACGCGTCATTCGATAAAGGGCCGTATCGGCCTGATCGGTCAGGGCCGCTCTACGCGACATATCGGTAAAGGCCTTAATGGGGTTGGTAATAAAGCCCAGGGTCAGTGATGCACCTATCCCCAGAATCACAATCACCACCAGCAATTCGATCAGGGTAAACCCACGATGTCGGTTTGATGTATAACTGGCAGTCATCAGTAGTTACCCCGATAACCGACCATGGTAACGACCTCACCATTGGGCTGGGTCACATTCACCAGCACCCTCCGCATGGTCTGCCCGGAGATATTGGCATCGGATACTGCCACCGTAATGTTATAGGCCGCCAGGGCTGCGATCAGGTTGCCATTGATATCCCGTGCACCGGCATCACTCAGGCCATTGTAATCCAGGACATCGTCAAAATTAGCACGCACCTCTCCACCTATACCATCGGGATCGTTATAAGGCATGGAAAGGACTTCTTCGAGATAGGCATGACCAATGGCAGAGGCCTGGGTGCGTAACATGGGATCGGCACTACGAGATACCGAATCACCGACAATCATCATAAAAGCACTGACGGCAATAGCCAGAATAACAATCGTAACGATCAATTCAATCAGTGAGAAACCTGACTGAATTCGGATTACATTGTTTTGTTTAATGTACATAACCGGTTAGGGGCTCCACGGTTATGGTCTTTGACCCTACTGATACCGTGCCACCACTACTGGGACTTCCTGAACTACTATAAACAACGGTCAGGTCATTGCTGATAGATACATCTGCAGAAGCGGTGCCTGCAAAGTTCCCTTGCCCCTGTGGATGGGGTACAGGATCTGTAAAAGCACCTGAACCACAGCTGGTATTGGTACCACCGGTACGGTAGTTCAGTGCATAGCTGCGAGTAGCAGCTGAGATTGTAGCCTGCACATCACAACCGGTAGCAATAGCATTTTTTTGTGCGTATCGAATGGCACTTATAAGATCGAGATGAAAACCTGCTTCATCGAAATTTGATTTGTTAAAAAGCGCAGGTAATACGGCAATAGACAATATACTGATTAAGACTACAATCACCAACAATTCAACGAGACTAAATCCATCCAGGGTTCGCTTACTCATTGTTGGTCTAGACATAAAATATTAGGGGCAGCACCAAGCTGCCCCTAATACGAGCTACGGTATACAAATTAAGTTAAAAGTAGTGGTATTGGTAGTTGATGTTTGTGTCAGTGTACAAGTTGCTGATCCTGCAGCACACGCGGCGGCTGCAACAGTATAACCGGCTGGGAGTGAGCCAGTTTGCATCAACGATGCTGAATCATCACAATTATCTATTGCAAATCCAGCAGTTGGTGTGATTGAACGCTTCGCGAAATTGATAGCCGAGCCACTCTGGATTTCAGATGCTACAGCTGTTAAAGCTGCGGCATTTGCTTCTGCCGAAAGATCCTGAAATCTTGCAGTAGCCGCTGCGCCAAGGATACCCAGCAGTACGATAACGACTACCAGTTCGATCAGGGTAAAACCTGCTTGTTGCTTTTTCATAATAAATCACCTCTTTAATAATAATGAGACCGCGGTCTCTGTCACTCGACGTCGCAACACCGAGGTTTGGGCTTGTGCCCAAATCTGTTCAGGCAAGGTAGCCAAATTGAAAAAGACTCCAAGCTACAATTGCACTACCTAATAGACTGATTATGCCAAAGATCCTTGGGTTCTTAGTTACCCATTCGTCCAATATTTGGTGCTTTTTATCCAAAGAATGGCCATATTTTTCTGTTTCTACCCAGTAATTCATGCGATGCTCAATACCTTTTAAATAACTGGGGCGTATTACAACTAAAGCACCAATCACTAACGCGATCGCGCCTGATATATAAATCCAGCCAAAAGCGGCATCAAGAAGAATGCCTATCCAGATATTTTCAACATCAGAACCAACAAATAAAGCCGCTTCAATCGCACTAGAATTTAATTTAAATGCCACTTCATACAATACGAAGATTGCGGCAATGATAAGAATCAATCCAGTCACTACATGGTAACGATAAAATGGCCGCTCAATGGCAACTGATTTTTCTCTTTTAAGATCAACCTTTTCAAGACTAATCCACAAACTTAATTTTTGATTAAAATGAACGAAAGTTTTGGGAAAAAGGATTGCCCAGACGCCTAGTGTTGCAGTAAGGAGCGTTAGGCCAAACCATATGGCAACCAATACATCCCCAAATATTTGCCAAAAAGTTTCTAAGCTAGTCATTGACCGCTATCCCGGCGCATCGATTTTTGAAAGCCACTGATATTGATCCAGTGCCTTTAACCTAAGACCACTATAACGTTCATCTGCGCTCTTAATTCCATCATTGTTATAATCATTAAAAACTGCTTCAACACGAAAACGAACCCGCTCAGGTATTGCTCGCCCACCTGCAAACTGTTCTATATTATTGATCCGGTAAATCAACATGGATTGCCCCTCATCAAAAAACCAACTGCCCGGGGTCTGCTTACGCGCATCGGCCTCAGGAAAACTTCCCTTATATTGTATGGGTGGAGGATTTAGTAATTTCATTGGATTTTCTCCCTCCCATGCAGCTATAGCCTCCTGATTGTTTTGAACAATTAAAGTCAGGGCCTCGATATTTAAGGCACTATTCAGATTGATCACTGTTTGCTGCATTGCCTCTCGCTCAACCGCTAACGATAAATTCAAAATACGTCCCATAAATACAACCATGAGGACACTGATCAAAACTCCTATTAATACTGCCTCCAGGAGACCCATGCCACGCTGATTTTGAGCCATTTTGATCTGGTACTGCATGCTCAACGCTGTCCCCCTAACATCAGCTAGAAGCATTTTATTGGGCCGCCTTGACCAAATCCCACATGGGCAGAAAGACTCCCAAGGCGAGTATCAGGACTAGCACACCAATGGCTACAGTGAGCAAGGGTTCAATCAGGCTTGAAAGACGTTGCACATCGTATTCCACCTCACGTTCATAAAAGCCTGATACTTCCTCGAGCATGTCTTCAAGTTGACCAGTCTCTTCTCCAACCACAATCATCTGAATCACCAGGGAAGTAAAAACACGCGATGTTATAGAGACATTAGTCAGGCTCTCACCCCGCTCGATGCCCTCACGCATCCCCTGAATCTTCTTTCCGATATACACATTGTCTACGGCCCTGGATACGATATTCATACCCTCGGTGATGGGCAGCCCGGAGCGGTAGGTCATGGCAAAGGCGCCGGCAAAACGGGCCAGGGTACCACGCAGAATGATGTCACCAACAACTGGAAACTTAAGCTTTTTTTCATCCCACCACATTTGGCCATCCGTGGTATTGATGTAATAACGAAAGGCAAAAAACCCACCAATAACTAAACCAAAAACGATTAGCCAATATTCCGACACAAAATTAGAGGTACCGATGATGATGCGTGTGGCCAGGGGCAGTTCGATCTTGAATGAATCGTAGATAGCGGAAAACTTGGGAATGACAAACACCATGATAATAGCCACTGCGATGGCAATAGCGATTAGAACAAATGCTGGGTAACGAACGGCGGATTTAATCTGCCTCAGGGTATTATCATCACGCTCCAGGTATTCATACATCCGATAAAAGGATTCATCGATACGACCGGTCTGTTCACCGATACGGATCATGCTGATATACAGGCCGCCAAATACATCTTCATACTTGGCCATGGCCGCTGCCAGGTCACGGCCCGACTCGAGATCATCCACGATGTCATCAATGATCTCCGCCAGTTGTTCGTTTGAAGTGGATTCAGCCAGGCGGTTAAGTCCGGTAATAATGGGTATACCCGCCTTGGTCAGAGAATGCATCTGCCTTGAAAACAGGATGAGCTCGGCACGGCCCGGTTTATTCAAGTGCCGGTTAAGGGCCTCGAGGGGATCGGTTCCCGCCCCTTTTTCACCCGCTGTTTCTTCAATGGAGAGCGGGGTTAGCGAACGAGCCATCAGGTCATCGGCCACGGCAGCAGCGGTATCGGCTTCTATGGTTCCTTCTCTCATCTGGCCATTGGCATCCCTGGCCTTGTAGGAATAATGACTCACTCGGCAACTAACTCGTGTTCGGGTTCTGCAACGGCTTCGATAGTGGACACTTCTTCCTCTACCTCACCCACGACACGGATGACTTCTTCCAGGGTGGTCACTCCCTGTCGCGCATAGTCCATGGAGGTTTCCAGCAGGGACTGGTAGGCCTCATTCTGTTTGGCCATCTCGGCAAAGGCAATGGAGTCCTGGGCACGCAGGGCATTGATCATGACCCGGTTCATTTCCATGTATTCGTACACACCAATACGACCGTGATAACCCGTGTTATTACAATGCGAACAACCTCCGCCTTTTTGCAGTTGCAGCCCTTCCGGATTCTCGCTTACCGAGGCCAGCCAGGCGAGCTCCTGAGCATCGGGTTCATAGGGTTCCGCACAACTTTCACAGATACGGCGGACCAAACGTTGTGCAATAACGGCACGCAGCGATGCCGCGATCATATAGGGCTGGATGCCCATATCCATGAGTCGGTCGATACTACTGATGGCATCATTGGTATGCAGGGTGGAAAGCACCATGTGGCCAGTCAATGCGGCACGGAGTGCGATCTCGGTGGTTTCCTGGTCACGGATCTCACCGACCAGAACGATGTCGGGGTCCTGACGCAGTGCCGAACGCAGGACACTAGCAAAGGTCAGACCGATCTTTGGCTTGACCTGGACCTGGCTGATTCGTGGAAGACGATACTCCACCGGGTCTTCTACGGTAATGATCTTCTTTTCTGCGTTGTTCAGTTCGCTAAGCGCGGCATACAGTGTGGTGGTCTTACCACTACCGGTAGGCCCGGTAACCAGCACCAGGCCATGCGGATGCCTTAAGACGGACTGGAATTTACCCTGAACTGTTTTCGGCATACCCAACTGGTTCAGGTTCAGGATATTACTGGACTGATCCAGCAGACGCATGACCACTGATTCACCGAACTGTACCGGCATGGTGGATATACGAACATCAAACTCCCTGCCCTTGATCTTCATATGAAAACGCCCATCCTGCGGCAGACGTTTTTCGGAGATATTCAGGCCCGCCATCAGTTTGATCTTGATGACCATGGCCGGTCCGATGCTGACCTCATTCATGACCTGCTCATGCAGCACACCGTCCACGCGTTGGCGTATACGTAGCACGGTCTCATCGGGCTCTATATGTATATCCGATGCACCGACCTGGACGGCATCTTCAAACATGCTGTGCAGGAGTTTATCGACCGGGGTATCGGCGACTTCTTCTTCATGAAGCACCCGGTTTAATTCTGCCCGACCAACGCTGAGTTCCTGGCCTAGCTCCTCGGCCAGATTACTGATCTCATCGGTGCGGCGATAAACCAGATCAAAGGCCTTTAGAAGATCGGCCTCGCGCACTACCGCCAGTTTCATTCGGCCCTTGAGGAGGCGGTCTATCTCATCATAGGCAAACAGATCCGTCGGATCGGCCATACCGATCTGAATCTCATCACCCTGTTTATCGAGGATAATGGCGCGATAACGACGTGCCATAGTCTCGGGCAGCAGACGAACCAGTTCCGCCTTGAAATCAAAATGGCGTAGATCAATCAGGGGGATATGTAACTGACTGGACAGTGCCTCGAGTATCTCGTTCTCGGTGGTCAGACCGATCTCAACCAGGGTACGACCCAGTTTCATACCCAGCTTGCGTTGCTCGGCCAGGGCCAGTTGAAGCTGGTCTTCGGTAATCAGTCCCTGATCAACCAACAGGTCACCCAGCCTCACACGTTTTCTTTGAGGAGCCACGGCCATTATTGCTCTCCCTCAAGTTCCTGAACGCGCTTCATGACATAACTATCCAGGCTATCACCCAGCCCAATTGCCAGGGCCTTGTAATAGGCCTCGAGAGCCTGCGCGGTCTGTTGATTATCATCCAGTGCCAGCCCCAGGCCCATCCACCACACAGCCTGTTGCGGTTGTAGTTTAAGGGCCTCTGCATAGGCCTGGGCCGCCATTGTGTTGTGCCCCAGTTGACGACTCACAGTGCCAAACAAGGCCAGATATTGACCATCTTTACGGCCCTCTGTCATGGAGCCAGCCAACACCTTCTGGGCCTCCTGAAGCTGGGCTGAATCGATGAGCAGGCGAGCATATAAATAAGCCAAATCGGCTGAACCGGCTAACTGCCTCTGGCCCTGCTGCAACAACTGCCTGGCATCGTTGGTATTTCCCTGTTGAATCAAAATACCGGCCAGTGCCAGATAGGCCTCTGACGTGGGATTCAGTCCTATTGATTTCCGAAGCTGTTCATCTGCCTGGTCTAACCGGCCTTCCTGCAAGGCCGCATAGGCGCTGTCATAGTGTTGTTCTGCACGCTCCTCGGCCGTTAAGGCAGAGCGTTGTTTGATAACGGGAAGCGCCGCCTCTGACGTGGCCTCCTCCTCAGGCTGTGCAGAGGCCGTGGCAACTGGAAACGCCGGCCTGGGCTTGTTTTGATGAGGCTTCTGCTCTGGCAGTTTCTTTTGAACAAGCGTTTTCACCGGCCTGGTATAGGTCCTGGTGAGAATCAACTGCTGGTTATCCCTGGACCCACCATCTAGCAGTTGCAGGGACTCACCTTTTGCCAGGGGTAATAAAATAATTACCTCTTTTTCAGTACGATCAATAGCCATACCTGGAAATGCTGCCAGCACAGCAGCCGATACAGAAAACTCCTTGGGTACGACGATCTGTTTCAGCACCAGACTCGAATCAGGCCCAGCCTGTCTTAACACTACACCTGCCGCGCGACCCTGCAAGGTAACGACTAATTGTTCCCCGGATTCCGCCGATCGCGTTGAAATGGCACTGATTTGATTTGCCCTGGCCGCCGGGGCCTCCGACTCCTGAGTATGAGGCAAGACGACAGGAGCAGCCGTCTCTTCAATTCTGGTGGGTTGATATCTGAAATACAACAGGGCTGCTATAGCGATAATAAACAACAGCAGTAAAACGATAGCAGGTAAAAGCCAACGCGAGGATTGCCTTTTAGACCCCTTGACCTTGACGCCACCTAGCAGCTTGTCCTGGTCATAGGCTTCGCGTAACTCACGGGACTCGAGATCCTTAAGCATGTTGTTGATCAGGCTCATACCAGCATACCACCGGCCAATACAAGACCACCGGTTAAGACGATCAACAGACTCACTGCCAGGGTAAAACGCCAGCCAAAGAACGAACGCCTGACCCTGGCCTGTTCCGAATCCTTTACGGCCATGCGTATATGTTCTTTATCGACCTGTTTCGCACCCTGACCAAAGGCCGCCAGCATGGCCTTGTGGCTAAGGATGTTGATCAGCCTGGGGATACCCCGACTGGCACGGGCCATTTCTTTTACCGCACCCGCATTAAATAACTCGGTGCCCTCATAACCGGCGATCACGAGGCGGTGCTGGATGTAACTACCGATATTATTCTTATCCATAGGTTTAAGCTGATAAGAAAACGTGATGCGCTGTTTGAGCTGCCTTACCGATTGTTCACTGAGTTTTTTATCCAGCTCGGGCTGACCAAACATCACGACCTGCATGAGTTTGAATTTCTCTGTTTCGAGATTGGTCAGCAGGCGCAGGGCCTCGAGGGTCTCCTCTGGCATGGCCTGTGCCTCATCAATGAGCACCACCACCCTTTTGTTCTCACCACTCAGTCCTATCAACCGTTCGGTGATTATTTTTAATAGGCGATGCTGGCCAATATTACGCGCAAACTCGATACCTAATTCATCGGCCAGTGCCGCACGTAAGGCATTAGGGTTGAGCTGAGGATTGGGAATATAGGCAACAACAAACTCCTCATCCAGCAGGCCCATCAGCTTGCGGCACACCAGGGTCTTACCGGTGCCCACTTCGCCCGTGACCTTGATAAACCCCTCACCGGAACGCAGTGCTACTAACAGTACGTTAAGCGCTTCCTGATGGGCCTCATAACCGAAAAAGAATTCTGTATCCGGCGTCAGGGAAAAGGGCGCTTCTTTCAGGCCGTAATAATGCTGGTACATTGCCATCGTAATGATTACGCGTTAATGCGCGGCCTCTCTGATCGTCTCATCGAAATTATCTTTGACGGAATCCCATTTCAAACCACCATCGACCAGAACAGGTTTGAGCAGGATAACCAGTTCCGTTTTAATGCTGAGTTTTTTCTTGTGTTTAAAGGCCGCGCCCACACCAGGAATATCCTTCAGGAAGGGTACACCGCCATCAAGGTCCTGCTTAATCTCGGACATCAGACCACCAATGACGACCATCTGCCCACTGCGCACATGGACGATATTATCTGACTCACGCACATCACTGGATGCCAGGGGCAGGGCCAGCAGCTGGTCGGCAACAATGATCTGTTTGTTATCGTCCTGTACATCACTGATTGATGGATGGATGTGTAATGTGATCTCACCGTCCTGGCCAATCTGCGGCATAACATCCAGAGACACACCCGAGAAGAATGGTGTCAGCTGAACGTTAGGAAAGCTGGTTGCACTGGCCGCGGTACTGGTCGTGGTGGAAGAGACATTGGTCACGAAATACTCATCATGCCCGACCTTGATCAGGGCCTTCTGGTTATTCACGGTCGATATGCGGGGACTGGACAGGACATTCACCGTACCCTGCGTTTCGAGCAATTCCAGGAACATGGCGAAATTACTGAACTGTGCAGCAACGGTAAACACGCCACCAAAGGCCTCGACTGCCGTCCCGTCCGGTAAAGGCCCGGTCAGATTCCCAGAGTTTCCGTTTATACCCGTAATCATGCTGTCCTGATACAGGGAGCCAATGCCCGTCTGGCCATCAAAAATGGTTCCACCGCCGGTCTGACCCAGTAACACGGGATTACCATTGACCGTGGCCAGTGCCGCCCAGTTAATACCGGCCTGAAAAGACTCTTTGAGTTGTACCTCCAGGATCTTGGCCTCGAGTATGACCTGCTTCTCCAGACTACCTTCCATCATGGCCAGATATTTTTGTACTTCACGCAGTTCACCCGGCATGGCACGCACCATGACCAGGCTGGCCTGTGGTGTCGCCACGACTCTTCGCCCTTCGCCATCACCGATAATATGTTCAATAGAGGTCACCAGGTCTGACCAGAGATCGGTTTCGGTTTCGGTTCGGATATGACTACCACCCGTAATCTGATTCTTACCTCCACCGGAGGTAACCGGGGTTAAGGTATTCTGCATTCCGGTTTGGTTGTTGCTCTGATTGTTATTAGTCGTTAACTGGCTGCCTATCACCGTGGTGCGCGATTCGCCTATACGCTTCAAATTGAGATAGTTCACATGGAACATCTTGGACTGTAACCTGCGCGGCATGACCATGTAGTTATTACCGCGTTTTTGATATTCATAGCCGTATACATCACGAACCAGTTCCATCACTTCGGCCGTGGTGACATTCTTCAGATTTAGACTTAACTTACCTTTTACATCGGGGTTGACGATCATGTTGTCCGGTGTGCCCTTGACCAGGCTCATGAAGAAGGCACGGGCATTGACGTTATTCACGGATACATCGTAACGAAGTTCTTTTTCTTTCCTGGGCACATTGAGATCAATCTTGACCGGGGGCACCAGGGCAGCAAGCACCTCGGGTGGCGGTGAGGCCGGCTTTACCTCTGCTACTTTATTCTCCGCTTTGCCCTCACTGGCCTCATCCTCTTTCTGCTGCGTGGTGGCGCAGGAGGTAAGACTTAAAACCAGTACCAGACTCAGAAATACCAGACTCAACTTTTTCATAATCATTGACCACTTGCGGGCCGCTTCACACTCAGTGAAGGCAGCCTGATAACAAATACTTCGTTCGTTTTACTTAAGCGTACAAAACCCGGGTGAATCGCTACCACCCTGGCCCCATTGATGTAATCACCAACGCTGACCGTACGCTGATTGATGACCGCGATATTTCTCTGCCCCGATATCAGTACCGACTGAAGTATCCAGCGCGGTTGTTCCTGCGTCACCTGGGCACTCAATTCTTCTGTGCCGGCAGGTGGTCGCATAGGATCACGCTCACTGGCTGCATGAACAACCGGGCCCAGCAGTAACAATACGATTAGTCCTGTCAGCAATTTCATCAGCTAACCTCCAATCCAGCCCGGTTCCAGGCTGAGGGTATAGACCTCAAGCTGGATGTTCACCCTGGGATACTCTTCCGTTTCCAGTTGAATCCCATGCCAGAAAAACTGCCAGGGCAGGTTTTCCAGGGCCTGCAGGTATTTAACCCCCTGCTTATAGCTACCCTGAAATTCAATCTTTAAAGGATGCCTGTAGGCCAGTGGCCCCAGATCTTTGATGGCGTCACTTTCGCTAGCCGTCGATTTTTCCTCGCCATTGGAATCGGGCGCTCCACCCTCTTCATACAGCGGAATGGCCTGACCACTTTGCAGGCGCACCAGGGTCAGGTCTGAATTTTGTTTCAGGACATCTTCAAGTACATGGGCCATCTCTCGCGGGGAGATCAGATCGGAGGAGGAAGCACGCAGTTCCTCATCCAGAATGTCGATCTGCTTATTCAGTACAGCAAGCCTGTCCCTGGTTTCTTTATCAGGATCCTGTTGCAGGACCAGGTTCATCCCCTCGATACCCGTTTTCAGGGCATTGATGCGTTGGGTCAGGGAATCTATCTGGGTTTTGTTTTCGCTATTCTTGCTGACCCAGGAGGAATACAGGAAGGTATGCCAGATAACGACCACGGCCACCACCGCGGTAATACCTGTTAACCACTGCTCCCTTTTGCTCAGGGATTCGAACCAGGTCTGCAACTTTGCCAGTTTTTCATTCATGGCTGCTGCTCCAGTTCCAGTTCACCATCGGCGCTGGTGCTCAGGAGGAAATGGTTGAGCCCCCGGCGCTCCTCATCCCTGGCAAGAATAAAACTGCGAAAGGCCTTATCTTCATAAACGCTGAACTGACCCAGGTCCTGCAGATATACGGGCACTTCCTCGGGCTTGATGGTTTTACCCCGCAGTTCGACGGCCAGACCTCCGGATTGAATAGAGATGTGCTCCAGCCACAGTTCGTCCTGATCGATTTCAGACAGGGCAACCAGGTATTCGGACAGCCCCTGCTTATTCGCTGCGGCATCGTCGCCGGCCAGCAACTCCAGTGACTTTTTCTTACGGCGTAATTCACGATCCAGGCGCAGCATTTTTCTTTCCAGCAAAGGATCCTTGCTGCGCTGCTTAACGGCTAACTGCAGTCGATCCATCTCGGCCTGACGTTGCTCATATTCTGCACTGACCTCCTGGAGCCTGTTTTCCAGGCGGACGCTAGTCCAGTATTCAAAGGCACTAATCAATAACAAGACGGCAATAAAGCCAACGGGCCCCCAGAGAAGGAGTCCTGGTCCCTTGGCCTTACGAATTTGAAACTGTTCCTGATAGAGGTTGATCTGCTGTTGCATCAGGCAGGCACCTCCATGGATCTCAGGCTCGCGCCAATGGCAAGAATTGCCGGTCCAACGGATCGAGGATCAACCGAGTTTGACAGGTCGAGTACCGAATCGACCCTGAAGGGTTCAACCCGAAGGCTGGTATTGGAGCTCAGCATGTCGATGAAGGATTGCAGGAGGGGGTCGTCTGGCAAAACCATCAGCCGTGAAACATTGGCCTGGCCAAAGTGGCTATCGAAATAATCCAGTGAGCGCTGAATCTCCAGCAGAGACTGTTCATGCGCCGGGGGCAGCCCCCCCAGTGATAACGCGCCTTCTTCGCTGGGCTCATCCGCCCGAATGACATCGCCATACCCAACATCAAATCCTCGCGTGAGGTACATGATTTCGGCCCGGACCAGGATGAGCAGGGACTCCTGAGACGTGATATGCAGAATACCCGTACTGGCCTGGGCCTCGGGGTCTCTGGCCACCAGGTTGCGCAGACAGAACTCGGGGATATCGATGGCATGGAGATTCAGACCGGAACCACGTACCGTGTTCACCAGATTCTGGATGGTTGCCTCGCGAGCTACAACGGCGTAGATCCAGTTGGCCGCACGGACGCGATCCTCCAGATCGGGTATTGAATACACGTCGACGACGGCCTCTTCAACCGGGTAGCTGATCAGGTCCTTGATACGCCATTTCACGGCATTACGCAGCTCGGCATCTTCCACCGACGGCCGATCTACATGCATAAGGTTATAGCTGCCGGCTTCAAGCACCGCGGTCGCATTGGCGCCTTCAAGATCGTATTCAACGACCATCTCTGCCAGCAGTTCGGGTGCCTGGGCCAGATTTTCCAGGCGAACGGATTCAACATGCTCCAGGACTGGTCGTCCCGCTGTACCAGGGAGCATATAAGCCAGGGTCAGCTCACGTTCGGCGATGGTCAGACCGACCATACCGGGTTTGTCGTGTTTTTTTCTAAATCTTGAGAGTAACAAGGTCCCCGTTCACTATGGTTAGCTTCCGACAGCTCTACTTGAATTATTCAATATTCTTTTAGGCTATATTAGCTTAGCCAGCTATTTTTACAATTGGCCTAAAGTTTCAATTGTAAGCCCATGTTTGTCAATTAAATTTTGCCCTTACACAGGGTTGGGTTTTCATTCAGTACCAGGGTACCTGTTATCTGCTCGACGCTTTCCAGGTCATGCTGTTTCAGATACGCCAGAATACCCTCGTTGATCTTGGGGCAAACCAGTGGATCGTAGAACAAGGCCGTGCCTATGCCGACCGTGGTGGCGCCGGCAATAATGAATTCCAGGGCATCTTCCGCTGTCATGATTCCACCCTGACCGATGATGGGAATATCGTGGTCCCTCGCCACCTGGTAGACCTGATGCACCTTGAGCAGGGCCACCGGCTTGATGGCGGGGCCGGAGAGCCCACCCTGATTGTTTCCGATAATCGGAGTTCGCGAATGGATGTCGACGGCCATCCCCATCAGGGTGTTGATTACGGCAAAGCCATCGGTACCCGCCTCGATACAGCCTCGGGCATTGGCAGCAATGTCCGTCTGGTTAGGTGAAAGCTTGGTAATCAATGGCTTATCGGTCACAGCGCGACAGGCTTCGACGACACGTGCCGACATCTCGGGATCGTTTCCAAAGGCCACGCCCCCTTCCTTGACGTTGGGACAGGAGATGTTGATCTCAATCGCGTCGATATCCGAATCATCGAATTTGCGCGTGACCTGGATATATTCTTCGATAGTCGAACCCGAGACATTGGCGATGAAACGGGTCTCGTTAAAATCCAGGGTTGGCAGGATCTCATCCACGACCTTATCCACACCGGGATTTTGCAGACCGATGGCATTGATCATGCCCATGGGTGTCTCGCAAACCCGGTGCGGGGCATTGCCCGGGCGTGCCTGACCCGTGGTGCCCTTAAGGCAGACGGCGCCGACATCCCGATTGGAAAAGCCTTCGATACGGGTATATTCTTCGCCAAACCCGACACAGCCGGAAAGCAGCACCAGGGGACTCTGGAGCTGCATGCCACAAAATTCTACGGATAATCTGGGATCAGGAGTTTTTTCAGTCGTCATGTTTCACATCGTATTGTTTGAACCGGAGATACCCCCCAACACCGGGAATATCATTCGCCTCTGCGCCAATACCGGTTGCCGGCTCCACCTCATCCATCCCCTGGGTTTTGAGCTGGACGACAAGCGCCTGCGCCGGGCCGGGCTGGATTATGGCGAATGGGCGGATGTGGCAGAGTATGACAGCCTTGAGGCCTTCACAAAAGAGGTTAAACCGAAACGGCTCTTCGCCTGCTCAACAAAAGGCACAAGACGTTATTCGGATCCTCAATTTGAGCACGGAGATGCCCTTTTATTCGGACCCGAGACCCGCGGCCTGCCCGATGCCATATTAACCAGCATACCCCCGGAAATGATCCTCAGATTACCCATGCTGCCCAACAGCCGGAGCCTCAATCTTTCCAATGCCGTGGCGGTGTTTGTGTATGAGGCCTGGCGGCAGGTGGGGTTTGAGGGGGCGGTTTAGGGTTTTAGGATTGACCTTTATTACTTGTTCCTATTAATAGTTGCCCCCTAGCCTTATTTACTGCCATTGGGACCTTTGCATTTCGCCTGATGGCGACCCACTTCTTTTTCAACAGCAAAAAAGAAGTGGGCAAGAAAATGCCGCCCCGAAAATTGATGCCGCAAGCGGTTCCCTG
>JANTGN010000019.1 GCA_024762895.1 Thiotrichales bacterium | reverse complement strand
AAACAACCAGAGGCTGGTCTTTAAGTTGGGGCTGGTTATTGTCGGCATGTTCGGTTTCGGGTTTCTGATGGTTCCCATCTACGATGTCTTCTGCGATATCACAGGGCTCAATGGGAAAACAGGAACGGTTGAGGCAACGGAGGCCAGAGGCTTTGAGATCGATTACGATCGGTGGGTGACTGTTGAGTTTGTGGCCAGCACCAATCAGGGACTTAACTGGGAGTTTAAGCCTGAGGTCGTTCGTATGAAGGTGCATCCCGGCGAATTGTATGATGCAACCTATCTGGTGAGTAACAAAACCTCTCGTGTTATCACCGGGCAGGCAGTGCCCAGTGTGATGCCTAATATTGCTTCCAGGTACTTTAAAAAGACCGAGTGCTTTTGTTTTGTAGAGCAGGTTCTGCAGCCGGGTGAAGCACGCAGGATGCCGCTACGATTTGTGATCGAACCCGATCTGCCAGAGCGTGTTAAGACCGTATCACTGGGATACACGTTTTTCGATGTAACCAATACTGCAAGTAATAAAGCCGGAAAAAATAATCAAGGGGGATAGATAGATGGCGCATGCGCATGAAGGGTATTACGTACCACATGGAAGTCATTGGCCAATAGTTGGTTCTATTGGTCTGACTACCTTGTTGGCAGGCTTTGCAGCCTGGTTGAATGGCGCAGGCTCGGGTCAGATGATCATGTTATTTGGTATTGTGGTCACACTGGTTATGATCTTTGGCTGGTTCGGTACAGTAATACGTGAAAGTGAGTCGGGCCTTTACGATGATCAGGTCGACAAGTCATTTCGCTGGGGTATGTTCTGGTTCATATTCTCGGAGGTCATGTTTTTTGCTGCTTTCTTTGGCGCCCTTTTCTATGCGCGCGCCTTATCAGTGCCCTGGCTGGGTGGTGAGGGTTCGGGTGTATCGACTCATGAAGTACTGTGGCCTGCCTTTGAGTCGGTATGGCCGACTGCTGGTCCGGCGGAGGTGGGTGGTGAGTTTCAGCCCATGCCTGCCTGGGGTTTGCCGGCAATCAACACGTTAATCCTGTTGACCAGTGGCGCGACGATTACCTGGGCGCATTGGGGACTGAAGGAGAATAAAAGAAATCATCTGATCCTTGGGCTGGTTGCAACGGTTGCACTTGGTTTCTTGTTCCTGTTCTTTCAGGCGTTTGAGTATGTTGAGGCCTATCATGAACTGAATCTGACACTCGAGTCAGGAATTTATGGCTCAACATTCTTTATGTTAACGGGTTTTCATGGTCTGCACGTGACCATTGGCGCGATTATGTTAACAGTGATGCTAATCCGAAGTATCAAGGGGCACTTTACGGCCAAAAACCATTTTGCCTTCGAGGCGGCGGCATGGTACTGGCATTTTGTTGACGTGGTGTGGTTGGGCCTGTTTATATTCGTTTACTGGCTTTAAAGGGTTGAAAATTTCACGGCATCAGGGAGTGATGCCGTGGGGTTGTATGAGGCCTGAAAAATAACCCGCCATAAGAATGATAAAAGCAAAAAGGGAGAGCGCGATTCGAATGGTCAGCGCTTTGACAGTACGGTTGGAGTCTCCGCTATCGCGAACCAGGTAAAAAAGGGCGGACAGCAGGCTGCCGATGATAATGAAAAGTAAAATAACAACAAAAATTTTTATTAGCATGTGTGCTACCTCTTGTGGTTCGAATATGGAGTATAAGACATTTGCAGGGTTTAAGTAATGTCAGTGCAAAGAGTTGGTTGCTCGTGTTTGGTATTGCATGTTTGTGGTGTTTGCTGATGTCTCTTGGATTCTGGCAGTTACATCGAGCGGATGAAAAAAAAGTACTGCTTGAGGAGTCTGAACGAATGATGCAGATGCCTCCTGTCACATTCGATGAAACGCGAATGCAGTATGACGATCTGCGCTATCAGCGGGTAGTTGCCAAGGGTCATTTTAAGGGCGATAGACAATTCCTACTGGATAATCAGATCCATCAGGGTCGTGTTGGATATCATGTCTTAACTCCCTTTGTTCTTGAAGAGACAGGCAGGTTGTTATTGGTAGATCGAGGCTGGATTTCAGCTGGTCAGGATCGTAGATATTTACCTGATGTATCTATTACTGGTGGGCGTATGGAGATCATGGGCACAATCTATGTGCCGTTTGGTAAGCCCTACTTACTCGGTGAGGTCATGAATGAGCACAGTACATGGCCACGGCTTCTGCAGGCCGTTGACTGGAATGCTATAGACCGAAGCCTTGATGCTAAGGTTGCTCCAGTATTATTACGTATGGATCAGAAGTGGGATGATGGGCTGGTGCATGAGTGGGAATTAATTCCCTTTGGTCCACAAAAACATATGGGTTATGCCTTTCAGTGGTTTGCTATGGCCCTGGCGTTATTGATCATGAGTATTGCGGTGTATTTCAGTAGGAGGCGGTCGCAATGAATTCAAAGATATTGTTAAAGAAAAGACTAATGCTCATCGCATTAATGTCGGTCTTTGTAGTGCCTTTACTGCTTGCCGGATCTCTTTATGCCAATCTTGACTGGAGGCCGGTGGGTACTACCAATAATGGCTCCATTATTGCGCAACCACTGTCGAATGAATCCCAGTTAATGTTTTCTGAAAAGGGCAGATGGACATTGTTAATGCCATTTCCTTCTGAATGTGACCTGACTTGTGAGGCGGACCTCTTCAAGTTGCGTCAGGTGCGTGAGGCATTAGGTAAATATATTGAAAGATTAGATTACGCGGTACTGGTTTCGGAAGGTTATGGTTGTCCCTTGTCGTCAGAGTTGATTGATAGTCATCAGCAAATGTCGGTACTGGCCAGCCAGAAGCTATGGAATGAATTGGAAGGGGCTGGACTATCTACGCGTGGTGACGTGCTTCTGATCGATCCTCTGGGTAATCTGGTCATGAAGTATGAGTCAGGGTTTGTTGCCAAAGGTCTTTATAAAGATTTGAAGCGCGTATTGAAGTTGTCGAATATAGGATGAAGAGAATAGCCCTTATTGCAACGGTACTGGCGCTCATAGTGGTAGTGTTGGGTGCCTATGTTCGCTTATCTGATGCAGGCCTGGGTTGCCCTGACTGGCCTGGTTGTTATGGCAAGTTACTGGTGCCGGGGGAGACCTCGGAAATTCAGAATGCGAATCAGACCTATCCTGAAAGGCCTGTTGAGGCCGGCAAGGCCTGGAAAGAGATGGTTCATCGTTATGCGGCGGGTTCCCTGGGGCTGCTGGTACTGGCCTTGTGGGTCATGGCCTTAAGACATCGTAAGGAATCCGCTTATCTGTTGAAGTTGGCCACGCTACTGGCGATTGTGATTGTCTTTCAGGCCCTCTTGGGTATGTGGACAGTCACGCTACAGTTAAAACCAGTCATCGTGATGGGCCACCTGTTGGGAGGTTTTACGACCCTGGGCCTGTTGTGGTGGCTATTGTTAGCGACACAGGAGGGCGTACAGCCCAACAAAAGAGCAACAATCAATGGTGCGGTACTCGCGACCATGGTGGGTTTGTTGATTCTGATATTTCAGATAGCACTGGGTGGTTGGACCAGTTCCAATTACGCGGCCATGGCCTGCCCGGATTTTCCACGTTGTCAGACCCAGTGGCTGCCACCCATGGATTTTAAAGAGGGCTTTGTATTGTGGCGTGGTCTGGGAATTAATTATGAATTTGGAGTTCTGGAGAGCCCCGCCAGGACGGCGATTCATTTTACACATCGCATAGGTGCGCTCATCACTACCCTTTATTTAGGTGGTTTCGCGGCCTGGCTGCTGGTTCGTACACAGCAAACATCGGTTCGTGCGCTTGCCCTCATACTCATGGTGTTGTTGATTACCCAGGTTGGTCTGGGTATTTCGAATGTCTTGTTTAAACTGCCGCTACCCGTTGCGGTTGCCCATAATGCGGGTGCGGCCCTGTTACTGTTAAGCCTCCTGGCTACCCTGTTTTTCCTGATTCGGTCTGGTCCCGATAGGCCTGAGGAGATGTTCCATGCCCGCTAGTAAAGCCATTGCTTTTTCAGACAGTTGGTTTGGTCGTATTAATGATTATCTGACCCTGTGTAAGCCAAAGGTTGTTTTGCTGATGATTTTTACAGCCTGGGTGGGTATGTTTCTGGCGTCTCCTGATGCGCTGCCTCTCAATGCCCTGGTATTTGGTACACTGGGCATAGCACTGGCGGCAGGTTCGGCGGCAGCGCTGAATCATGTAGTCGATCGCCAGATCGATGCGCATATGTACAGGACTCGAAACAGACCGATTCCCTGTGGAACCCTGACACCGGCGCAGTGCCTGATGTTTTCCGGAGTGATTGGTGTGCTGGGTATGGGCATATTGGTGGTTTACGTCAATATGTTGACTGCGGTACTGACCTTTTTCTCTCTGATTGGCTACGCGGTCATTTACACTCTCTACCTGAAGCGAGCAACGCCACAGAATATCGTGATTGGTGGTGTGGCCGGCGCAACACCCCCTCTGCTGGGCTGGACTGCCGTTACGGGCCAGGTGGAGGCCTATCCCCTGATCCTCTTACTGATCATTTTCACCTGGACGCCCCCGCATTTCTGGGCCCTGGCTCTATACCGCAAGGATGAGTATGCCAAGGTCGATATACCGATGCTGCCGGTCACGCATGGGGATGATTTCACGCGTCTGCAGATCCTCCTCTATACCCTGCTGCTGACAGTGGTGACCCTGTTGCCTTTTCTTATAGGGGAAAATGGCTATCTTTACCTGGCGGGTATCGTCATCCTCGATGCTGTTTTTCTGTATAAGGCGGTGCAGCTCATTAGAACTCGAAGCCGTACTCTGGCTATAAATACTTTCGTTTATTCAATAACTTATTTGTTTGGCCTTTTTGCGTTACTGTTACTGGATCGCTATATTCCCCTGTTGTTTGATCGCCTGATGAGCTAAAAACCCTGTAGAATCAGAGGGTTTAGCCGTTAGTCAGTCCCGGGCTGATTATTTCCTTCTCAAGGGGCTGAAATACCTAGCTGAATGGTCAGTCTTTCTTGGCTTGAGCCTCGTTATGCTGTATTGTGCGCGGGCTAAAAATCATGCGCCGCCGGGTGTCTGATATCAACTAGGTTTAAATTTAGGGGTATACAACTATGGCCCATACGTCAGTAGGCTCTCCTGAGCAGTATAACTACGCGATAGTAAAGAAATTTGCCATTATGGCCTTGGTCTGGGGTGTATTAGGCATGAGCGTAGGCACTTATATTGCCTCCGAGCTGGCCTTTCCATTCCTGAACTTTGACATTCCTTACATCACGTTTGGTCGTCTGCGTCCTGTTCATACGACGCTTGTCATATTTGGTTTTGGTGGTAGTGCGCTGTTTGCAACATCTTATTATATTGTTCAGCGTACCTGTCAGACTCGCCTGTGGAGTGACTTCCTGGCTAATTTCACCTTTTATGGTTGGCAGGTAGGTGTCGCAGGTGGAGCCATCTCCTATATGCTGGGTTATTCCCAGGGACGTGAATATGCTGAGTTTGAATGGCCTCTGGATCTGGCTATAGCGGTCGTCTGGGTCTCTTACTTCCTGGTTTACGTCCAGACCCTGCGTCGCCGTTCTCAGCCCCATATCTACGTGGCGAACTGGTTCTTCATGGCCTTCATTCTTGCAACGGCCCTGCTGCATATCTTCAACAACCTGGCGGTTCCCGTTGGCCTGTTTACCCTGAAGTCATACTCACTGTTCTCAGGGGCTCAGGATGCAATGACCCAGTGGTGGTATGGCCATAACGCGGTGGGCTTCTTCCTGACTGCGGCCTTCCTGGGCATGATGTACTACTTCGTACCCAAGCAGGCTGGACGTCCCGTATATTCCTATCGCCTGTCGATCATCCATTTCTGGGCGCTGATCTTCCTGTACATGTGGGTGGGTACCCATCACCTGCACTGGACTGCGATCCCTGACTGGACCTCGACCCTGGCCGCAACCTTCTCGATCCTGCTGCTGATGCCTTCCTGGGGTGGCATGATCAATGGCATCATGACCCTGTCGGGTGCCTGGGATAAGCTACGTACCGATCCTATTATGCTGTTCCTGACGACTTCACTGGCCTTCTATGGTATGTCGACCTTTGAGGGTCCTATGATGGCGCTCAAGAGTGTGAACGCGCTGTCTCATTACACGGACTGGACAGTTGGTCATGTGCATTCTGGTGCCCTGGGCTGGGTGGCCATGGTTTCATTTGGTTCCTTCTATCACATGATTCCTCGTCTTTATGACACCAAGATCTACAGCGTCAAGCTGGTCTATGTCCACTTCTGGCTGGCGACTATTGGTATCGTGCTATACATCACATCGATGTGGGTATCCGGTATCGGTCAGGGCCTGCTGCTGCGTGCCTTCGACGATTACGGCAACCTGGCCTACACCTTCGTCGAATCCGTGAGCTTCATGCATATTCCTCTGGTGGTTCGTGCCCTGGGTGGTGCCTTCTTTGTAAGCGGCATCCTGACCATGGCCTTTAACATCACCATGACCATTACGGCAGCCAAGCGCGAGCAGGCCGCTATTGAGGCCAAGATTGCGGCCAAGATGGCTAACGCCTGATCGAGCTGGAGATTACGAACATGATGAAACATGAAAGTATAGAAACGAATGCAGGCCTGCTGATTGTCCTGACACTATTTGTCATCAGTATCGGTGGCCTGGTAGAGATCGTTCCTCTGTTTTACATCAACGATACCGTTGAGGAAGTGAAGACCGCAGAGGGTCATGATGCGGTGCGTCCATACACTCCGCTGGAACAGGCTGGTCGTGATATTTATATCCGTGAAGGCTGCTATCTGTGTCACTCTCAGATGATTCGTCCCTTCCGTGATGAGGCCCTGCGTTATGGTCATTACTCACTGGCGGCAGAATCCAAATATGGACATCCCTTCCAGTGGGGCTCCAAGCGTACTGGTCCTGACCTCGCTCGCGTGGGAGACAAGTACTCCAATGACTGGCATGTTCAGCATTTGAAGGCTCCACGTTCCGTCGTGCCTGAGTCGATCATGCCGAACTATCCCTGGTTGCTGGAAAATGATCTGAAATATTCAGGCATTGCCGAAAACCTGAAGGCCCTCAAGATGACAGGTGTACCCTATAGCCTGAGCCAGGAAGAGTATGACGCCAATGTTGCCCGTTTTGGTGCTGAGGTGGCTGACACCCTGGATATCAATAACGCCGAAGCCAATCTGATGGCCCAGGCAGCAAAGGGTAACTTTGATGGTAATCCCAACAGGCTGACCGAGATGGATGCCCTGGTGGCCTATCTGCAGGTGTTGGGCACCATGGTGGATTTCAATCAGTACGACGAAAGTTACTTCGTTAATTTCCGTTAATGAATCGGCGCCTTAGGGCGCCGGCCTGACGGCATGGAGTGAAACGTGGCAGAAGCCTGGCATTGGATTACGCAACTTGGAAACAGCAAGATCGTGGCCCTGTTGTTATTTTTTGGTACCTTTGTCGGAATCCTGTGGTACGTGTTCACGAACAAGCAACGCTCTGAACGACTGGAAACATATAAATATATGCCTTTCCAGGATGATGAAGACGGCGACACTGAAAACAAAGCGGTAACAGACGATGAGCGAAACTAGCAAACAAGCAGTACAGACGACAGGTCATGCCTGGGATGGTGATCTGCAGGAATATAACAACCCTCTGCCAAAATGGTGGGTATGGACCTTCTATGCAACCGTTGTGTTCTCCATTGTGTACTGGGTTTTATTTCCAGCCTGGCCTGTAGGCAAGGGCTTTACTACCGGCTTTAAGGAAATCACTTATAAGACCAGTAGTGGTCAGGAAGTGACTACGCACTGGAATACCCGTGCCCTGCTGGCTGAAGAAATCCAGATGGGTGCCGAGGGTGTCAAACAACGCGAATATCTCGAAAAAATCACCAGTTCTTCCTATGAAGAGATCCTGTCTGATCCCGATAAAATGGCCTTTGTCCGCTCTATGGGTAAGGTAATGTTTGCTGATAACTGCGCGGCCTGTCATGGATCCGGTGGTAATGGTGTGATGACCCTGTACCCGAACCTGGTGGATGATGCCTGGCTCTGGGGTGGTGAAATCGATGATATTTACAACACCCTGGTTCATGGTCGTAAAGGATATATGCCGGCTTTCACAGAGACCTTTAACGGTGAACAGGCCAACGACGTTGCGGCCTATGTCCTAAGTCTTTCGGGTATTGAAGGTGATGCCGAGAGTATCAAGCGCGGGGATGTGATCTTCAATGGTCAGGAAGGTGGTTGTTACTACTGTCATACTCATAAGGGTACTGGCATGAAGTCCCTGGGTTCAGCCAATCTGACCGATAAGATCTGGACCATTGCGGATGTTCCCGGTGTCGAAGGTTATGATGCCAAGCAGGCGGCGATCAAGTCGGTTATCATGAATGGCGTGAGCCGTGAGATGCCTGCCTGGGAAGGTCGCCTATCAGATTCCACTATTAAGATGCTGACGGTATACGTCTATAGTCTCGGCGGCGGTAACTAAATAGTTAAAAGTTCAGGCCAGGCCAGGCAGCTTCGTGCTGCCTGGCCTTGTCGTTTCTAGAATCTACGGAAATTGAGAAAAATCAATCATGTCCGAGAACGAGCATCTTTATCAGGAAAGAATTCCTATTTTCCCTCGCTCTGTGAAGGGGCGTTTTCGTTCGCTTAAATGGGGAGTGCTGATCCTTGCGTATGGTGTGTATTTTCTCTTGCCATGGCTGCGTTGGGAACGTCCCGTAGGTCCTAATCAGGCTATCATCTTTGACCTTGAGGGACGGTTGTTCCATATCTTTAACCTGACGGTGCATCCTCAGGATATTTTCTGGCTGGCCGGTTTTCTGATGCTGGCGGCCCTGTTGCTGTTCTTTGTAACCGGGGTGGCCGGTCGAGTTTTCTGTGGTTATTTCTGTTTCCAGACCTTATGGACTGATGTCTATATCCTGATTGAACGGCTGGTGCAGGGTGAACGTCCTGCACGGATTCGGTTATCCAAGCAGCCCTGGAACCTGGATAAGCTTCGCAAACTTGGGTTGACGCATTTATTGTGGTTGCTGGTGGCTTTTTTAACAGGTCTGAGTTTCGTTCTGTACTGGGGTAATGCACCGGATCTGGTAGTTCAGTTTTTTACGGGCCAGGCACCTTTCCCGGCCTATGCTACGACCCTGTTCCTGACCGCGACCACTTACGTCATGGCCGGTCTGGCCCGTGAGCAGGTCTGTATCTATATGTGTCCCTACGGACGTTTTCAAAGTGTCATGTTCGATAAGGACACCCTGGTTATCTCTTATGATCAGCCCAGGGGTGAAGGTTCGGAGGGTCGTCATAAGATCGCCAAGGGCTACAAGACTCAGGAAGAGCGCAGGGAGCACGGAGCGGGTGATTGTATCGACTGTGGTTACTGTGTGCAGGTCTGTCCTACGGGTATCGATATTCGCAATGGTCCCCAGTTGGCCTGTATACAATGTGCCCTGTGTGTGGATGCCTGCGACAACATTATGGATGGTCTGGGATGGGAGCGTGGCCTGGTTGGCTATAAATCAGAGCGTGAGATCGAGGGTGGTAAGACGCGCTTCCTGAAGTTTAAGTCCATTGGTTATGGCATCGCGATATCCATCGTACTGGGGCTTACTGTCTGGAGTATGCTGAATCAGTCGACCTTCGACCTGCATGTACTGAAGGTAAGGCAGCCCCTCTATGTCACCCTGTCCAGTGGAGAGATTCAGAACAGCTATGAGCTTAAGCTGAACAATAAGACCGATCATGATGTCACTATGCGGCTCGAGATCAGTAATCTTGACAATGCCAAGGTGGATTTTGGTCGTTTCCAGGAGGTGGTGATTAAACCTGAGAAGACGTTAAGGATAATCGCCAGGGTTAAGATGGCGCCAGTGCCGGGTATGCCAAAACGGCAGAATTTTGTTTTTCGGGCAAGACCCATTGGACAGGATGATGTTCAGCTGGTTGAATCACCTGCTCGTTTTTTTATTCCATAGTGTAAAACATGCCAAATATTCTAATTACTCTAGGTCTGGGCCTGATACTGATACTGGTGGGATTCACAGTCCTCTATAGTTTTACTCGCATGCAGGGTAAGCAGGTAGCCCTGATTATGTTCATGGCGGCCATGGGGATTTACATCCCTTACTCAATTCTTCAATGGGAGGGTATGGATGTCTTTGCCATCCATATCGCGCTGTTTGGTGTGACCCCTTATGTGCTGGGGATTATTACCTCTCACTGGGAGATTCGTCGCCGCATGGGAGAAGAAGACTCTGGACGCTGGTTTCACTGGGCACCCGCCGCCATGGTGGTATTCTTCATTGTGATTGCGACGGTCGATGCCATCATTATTACGCTCTCAAAAGAGGGCATGTCGGAAAAGGTCCTGCAGATGATTTCACCGAGGGACGAAGCCAATCGCTCGGTTTCAACGGCCTTCCCTGGCACGACCTCTCACGATTTTCAGGAAAAGGAAACGCTGTATAACGAGTATCTTCAGCAGCTGGAAATTCAGAAGCAGCGTGGCTGGCAGGTGAAGAAAGGCTTCATCTCAACACCCTACGCCGGGGAGCCCGTTATCTTCCAGGTACAGGTGCTGGATAAATCCGGGGTACCTGTTCAGGGGGCCAGTGTTCAGGGGCGATTCCTGAGGCCGTCCGATAAGCGAGAAGATTTTAATATCGATCTGACCGAGGTCGAGCCTGGTCTGTTTCAGCAGGAGGTTCGCATGTCGTTACCCGGTCGCTGGTACCTGGTGTTACAGGTCAGGCGCGATGATGATCTGCACGAGATCAGGGGCTGGACCCGCATAGAGCAGGCCCGGGGACAGGAATAGGCGTGGCACCGACGGATGAGCAGAAGTGTTTCCACTGTGGTCTGCCCGTCCCTCATGGAAGTCATTATCACGTCGAGATAGACGGAAAGGACCGGGCCATGTGCTGCCCCGGTTGTGAAGCGGTTGCCCGAGCAATCATCGATAGCGGTATGACCGATTATTATCGTTATCGTACCGATAAGGCGCAGCAGGCCAAGGACCTGGTTCCGTCCATGCTGGCCGAGTTTGACCTCTATGACAAAGAGGCCCTTCAGAAGTCCTTCGTACGCCAGGATGAAGGGGAGGTCAGGGAGGCAGCCCTGATCCTTGAAGGCATCGTCTGTGCCGCCTGTGTCTGGCTGAATGAACGCCATGTCGGGCAACTTCCAGGTGTGCTGGAATTTCGGGTCAACTATTCAACCCACCGTGCCCAGGTCAAGTGGGACAATAGCCAGATTCATCTCAGTGATATCCTCAAGGCCATTGCTGCTATCGGCTATCAGGCTCACCCCTTCGATCCAGGACGGCAAGAGGCAATTCAGAAGAAAGAACGTTCTGCAGCCCTGCGTCGCATGGCCATTGCGGGACTGGGGGCCATGCAGGTCATGATGCTGGCCGTGGCTATGTATGCAGGTGAATATGAAGGCATGGACGAGTCCATGCGTCAGTTTATGCGCTGGATCAGCATGCTGATCGCTACACCGGTTATCGCCTATTCGGCCTCTTCATTTTATCGGTCGGCCTGGCGTGACCTCAAACGACATACCCTGGGGATGGATGTGCCGGTTTCACTGGCCATCGGTGGAGGTTATCTGGCCAGCGTCTGGGCCACCGTGTCGGGTCAGGGGCATGTCTATTTTGATTCTGTCACCATGTTTACCTTTTTCCTGCTGGTGGGCCGCTATCTGGAAATGATCGCGCGTCATCGCGCTGGGCAGGCCGCCGAGGAACTGGTCAAGCTCATCCCTGCGACGACCACACGATTGCGTGATGATCAGGAAGAGGTCATACCCGTGAGTGATCTGGAACTCGGCGACCGGGTCCTGATCCGACCTGGTGAAACGATCCCAGCGGATGGCCTGGTCGTCGAAGGGCATAGTAGCGTTGATGAATCCCTGTTGACGGGGGAAAGCCTGCCACTGGACCGCAGCATCAATGATCTCCTTGTCGGTGGCTCGGTCAATATCGAGAGTCCTCTGGTGATGCGGGTCGAGAAACTGGGTGCAGATACCACGCTCTCGGCCATTCTGAGATTACTGGAGAGGGCCCAGTCGGAGAAACCGGCCATAGCACGCACCGCAGACCAGGTGGCGGCATGGTTCGTTCTGCTCCTTCTTGTCATCGCCGCCGCAGTCTTTACCTACTGGTACAGACAAAGCCCCAGCGAGGCCTTGTGGATAACCATCTCCGTGTTAGTCGTGACCTGCCCCTGCGCCCTCTCTCTGGCGACGCCGGCAGCCCTGACTGCTGCAACAGGGGCCTTGACACGAAGAGGCATCCTGACGACTCGTGGGCATGCCCTGGAGACCCTGGCCAGGTCGACGCATATGATCTTTGATAAGACGGGCACACTGACCAGGGGGCAGCTCCAGATCAGTCGCATCGTATTATTGGGAGAGCATTCCGAACAGGATTGCCTGGCGCTGGCCGCAGGGCTTGAGTCTCAGTCTGAGCACCCCGTGGCCAGGGCGATACTGGCCAGTTCAAGGAGCCGGGAGGAAATGAATGATATCCGGGCTTATTCTGGGCGGGGTATCGAGGGCAGGATTAGTGGTAAGACTTACTGGCTGGGGAGTCGTGAATCCTTCGAATCACAGGGTATAGACTTACCAGAGGTGTCCATAGAGCCTGGGGAAACGGTCGTGTATCTTGCCGTAGAACAGGTCCCCCTGGCCGGGTTTGTATTACGTGATGAAATAAGAGCCGAATCTCGGCGGACCATTCAAATACTGCAATCCGAGGGGCTTGAGACAGAGCTTTTGAGTGGGGATCATGTTGAAACCGTCCGGCATGTTGCCCAGGAGCTTAATATTCAGCACTTTCAGGGCGGGATGCTCCCCGATGATAAGCTACGGCATATAGAATTGCTGCAGTCTCAGGGGAAGGTTGTGGCGATGGTAGGGGACGGCGTCAATGATGCCCCGGTGCTGGCAGCCGCACAGGTCTCCATTGCCATGGGTGGTGGGGCACAGCTGGCTCATGCCAGTGCAGATATGGTTCTGCTCACCGAAAACCTGGAACGAATTCCGGAGGCGATTGATGTCTCTCGCAAGACCCTAAGGATCATTCGACAGAACTTGGGCTGGGCAATCCTTTATAATATTCTGGCAATTCCCCTGGCGGCAGCCGGATGGGTAGCGCCGTGGATGGCTGCCATCGGTATGTCTGCCAGTTCTCTAATCGTGGTCATCAATGCCCTGCGCTTGAATGAGTCGCAGAGTAAACGGAGTTAGATGTGGAAATTCTGTATATGCTGATCCCAATGGCGGTGGTGATTATGGTCATTGCAGTTGGGGCGTTTATCTGGACCGTTAAGAGTGGCCAGTATGACGATATGGAGGGCCCCGCCCATCGCATCCTGATGGACGATGATGACCCCATGATTCCACGCTCGGCCCGTCCCCGCGAGGATAAGGATGACTTGAAGGATCAGGGCTGATCCAGTAGGATGCGCGTTCTTAAAATTTTGGGTTGAGGTATTGAACCATGCTTACCAACGAGAATTTTCCGCTGATTCTGATCGTTCTGCTGGTTATCATTTCCTGGGCCAGCTTCTTTTCAGTGATCTTTGCTGGCTAGAATCAGTCAGGACAAAAAAAGCCCCGCTCGACGGGGCTTTTTTTGTCCTGAACCTTAGCCGATTAGGCCACCAGGGTCGCCTTTAGCTTCTTGATGGCATTGGCTTCCAGCTGCCGAATGCGCTCGGCCGAGACCGAATAGCGATCAGCCAGATCATGCAGAGTCACCTTATCGTCGGCCAGCCATCGGCTCGCCAGAATGTCCTGGCTGCGTTCATCCAGCTGCTTCATGGCATCATGCAGGCGCGCATGGTATTGCTCATTCCAGTCGGAATCTTCTGCAATCCTGGCGGGATCGGCTGCAGGATCGGGCAGGTATGACGCCGGAGAAACGAACTGGTTTTCCTCTTCGCTTTCCGGGGTGTTATCAAAACCGATATCCTGCCCCGATAGTCTTGATTCCATCTGCAGGACTTCTTCGGGTTTGACACCCAGGTCTTTGGCCACCTGCTCGACTTCCTGGTGGTTCAGCCAGCCCAGACGCTTTTTGGCGCTGCGCAGGTTGAAGAATAATTTTCTCTGGGCCTTGGTAGTGGCCACCTTGACGATGCGCCAGTTACGCAGGATATATTCGTGGATCTCTGCCCGAATCCAGTGCACCGCGAAAGAGACCAGGCGAACACCCTTGTCCGGGTCAAAGCGCTTGACCGATTTCATGAGCCCGATATTGCCTTCCTGGATCAGATCGCCCAGCGGTAGCCCATAACCCTGGTAACCCCGTGCAATCTGAACCACAAAACGCAGATTATGCATAATGAGGCTACGTGCGGCCTCCAGGTCTTCATGGTCTCTAAGCTGAACAGCCAGGTCGTGTTCTACGGAGGCATCTAGTACTGGGAATTTATAGGCGTTCTGGATATAGGCATCTAGATTGCCGCTTGCCGATGGCAAGGTATTCTGACTAATAGCTAAAGCCTGATTCATGCTGTAACCCCCATTCAAGTTCATATATTCAATTTTAGCACTCTAACGCTTTGAGTGCTAAGGGTATGAAAAGTTCACTTCCAGTATAGGGAATTACAGGGGATTGAAGGGGATTTCGTAGGTCCCGGTCTGAGTCAGTAGCAGGTACTGGTGCTTGATCATGAGTAATGAGTTGAGACGAGCGATGAAGATCTCTTCGGTCACCGGCTTTGTGACATAATCATTGGCGCCACAGGCCAGGAGCTTGGCATAATCCGCCTCTTCCTGGCCATCGACGGTAATTAGCAGGGCAGGCAGCATCTCACGGGTGTAGTTAAGGTCGTGACGGATGGTTCGAATCAGGTCGGTTCCATTCATTTCGCCCATCAGGTATACATCTGAAACGATAATATCGAAACTATTAGGGCCTTCGGCACCGACCTCCTTGACCAGATCCAGGGCCTCTTCCGCCGTCATGGTGTGGACCACCTGCAAACCGTGCTTTTCCAGGATCTTTTTGACCGCGACCGCGGCAACCATACTGTCTTCTATGTACAGGACGCGTCCGGATGCCCCTGTGACTGTGGGCAGGAAGGTCTTGAGATAGTCAACCAGAGACTGCAGTCCCTGGGATTTATCAAAATAACCGGTGACCCCTTTCTGGTGGCCGCGTAGATCATCACGGTTCTTGGTATCTCCAGAGACGACGATAATTGGGGTTGCGGTGTGGTTACCCAGTCGGCGGATGCGTTGAACGAATTCAATGCCATCCATATCCTTGAGTACCAGTGAGGTAGAAATCAGATCGTAACGCTGGATTTTGAGATGAGCAAGGGCCTCGCGGCCGTTGTCGAATCCTCGAACATCAACATCATCGAATTGCTTTTCGAGTAGCGCGGTTACCATTTTGCGAGTGGCATCGGAGCCATCGACAAACATGATTTTTCTTTTCTTGTCAGACATTTGCTTTAAGTAGTCAAATTTCGATTGATGTTACAGGGATTGTAACGGAAATAGCCTGTAGTTTCCGCCGGGTGGCTGTTTTTTCCGGATCAACTGGGCTCGATATCTCGAATATGGCGTCCTACGGCGATCCATGAACCGAACCAGCCCAACAGGGTGCCCGTACACAGAATCCAGAGTCCATTCACTCCACTCAGCCCCAACAAGCTGTAATTACTCTCGTAGAGTCCGGCCAGGCGTTGCACGGGGCCCTGCAACAGACCCAGCGAGGCCTCGACCAGGATGATACCGATAAAGGCGCCTAGAAGCCCGTACCAGATACCCCCATAGAGGAAGGGCCGTCGAATAAAGGCATCAGTGGCGCCAATGAGCTTGGCCACCTCGATTTCCTGCCGCCGGTTCTGAATATCCAGCCTGATAGTGTTGCCCACCACCAGGATGACGGCCAGGGCAAGCATCCCTGAGACGACAATAACCGTACGTTTGGCTGTGGCCAGGATCGCCTGTAGTCGTTGCAACCAGCGCATATCCAGAACGGCGTCTTCAACATTGTTCATGCGCCGCAGGTTTTCTACCATCACCTCGATGGCCTTGGGGTCGGTCATCCCGGGATCGGGGTAAATGACCAGAACGGGGGGCAGGGGGTTATCATCCAGGGCATTAAGGGCCTCGCCAAAGCCAGAGCTTTGCTTGAACTCCTTCAGGGCCTGATCCGGGGTGATGACTGTCACGCGTTCAATTTCTGCCCGTTCCCTGAGTTGATTGGCGAGTGCCCTCTGGTCCTTGCTGGGCATACCTGGTTTCAGGAACAGGGAAACTCGAGCCCCCGTGTCCCAGCCTCCAGCGGCCAGTTCCATGTTCTTTAAGATGAGATACAGGCCACTGGGCAATGCCAGGGCGATGCCGATGACGGCCATGGTCATAAATGAAGACAGGGGTGCGCGGTAGAGTTTGCCGAGGCTGAAGAAAAAGGCACGGGCGTGGCTGACGGCCCAGGCCACGAGGCGTGAGTGTAATTCCGGTTTGACCGGCTGGGTGATCTCGGTGTTCATGCCATGGTGCCCTGATCCGGGTTTTCCAATCTCCCCTCGTTTAACTGGATCATGGGCTTGCCCAGGGTCGAGATCAGGCCCAGGTCATGGCTAGCGACCAGGATGCTGACGCCGACGCGGTTGAATTCCAGAAACAGGTTCATTATTTCGCGGGACAAGGTGGGATCCAGGTTACCGGTAGGCTCATCGGCCAGCAGGATAGGGGGCTTGGTGACAACGGCGCGGGCAATGCCCACCCTTTGCTGTTCACCGGTTGACAGGGTAATGGGCTCTGCCTTCTCCTTGTGGAGTAGTCCGACCTTGTCCAGTGCGGCCCTGACGCGCCTGCCGATTTCACGATGTCGAAAACCGGCGATGACCAGGGGCAGGGCGACATTGTCAAACACGGTGCGATCATAAAGTAGATGATGGTCCTGAAAAATGATCCCCAGGTTACGACGATAATAAGGGATGCGTCTGGAGCCCAGGTTGTTCAGGTTTTTCCTGTTGACAACGATCTGACCACGGGATGGGCGCTCGATCAGTGCCGTCAGCTTCAGCAGGGTACTCTTACCGGCACCGGAGTGACCGGTAAGAAAGGCCATCTCTCCATCACCCAGTTCCAGGCTGATGTTAGACAGGGCCTCCTGGCCCGTGGGGTAACGCTTGCTGACGTTCTGAAAAAGAATCATGGATTAGCCGGAACGTCCAGCAGGGCCTCTGCAAACTCGGCGGCATCAAATTCGCGCAGATCTTCGATGGCCTCGCCTACGCCAATATACCGGATCGGGGTGCCCATCTGTTTGGCGATGGCCAGTAGAATGCCGCCCTTGGCCGTACCATCCAGCTTGGTCACCGTGATCCCGGTCAGGCCCAGTGCCTCGTTAAACTGCTTGGCCTGATTCAATGCATTCTGCCCCGTTCCTGCATCCAGTACCTGCATTACTTCGTGTGGTGCCGAGGCATCGAGTTTGGCCATAACGCGCTGGACCTTCTTAAGTTCCTCCATGAGATTGGTCTGGGTATGCAAGCGACCGGCCGTATCTGCGATCAGGACGTCAATGTTTCTGGCCTTGGCTGCCTCCAGGGCATCGTAGATGACCGATGCGGGATCGGCACCGGTACCCTGTGCAATCACCGGCACGTCATTTCGTGCCCCCCAGGTCTGGAGTTGTTCCACGGCGGCGGCTCTGAAGGTGTCGCCTGCAGCCAGCATAACGCTCTTGCCCTGTTCCTGCAGCCGCTTGGCCAGTTTGCCGATGGTCGTGGTCTTGCCGGCACCGTTAATACCCACCATCAGGATGACATAGGGATGGTGTTCGGCCGTGATCTGCAGGGGCTGGTTACTGGGTTCGAGGATTTTCGTAATATCCTCTTTGAGAGCCTGGATGAGGGCAGTCTGGTCGTTGAGTTGTTTACGCTGGACGCGTTTTTCCAGATCGCCGATGATCTCCAGGGTGGCCTCCATTCCGATATCGGCCTGCAACAGGCGGGTCTCGAGTTCTTCCAGGACCTCATCGTCGATCTTGCCGTGAATGAGTTCGCCGATATCCGTGGTCAGTACGGCACCCGTCTTGGATAACCCCTTTCGCAGGCTGGAAAAGAGTCCACCCTGCTGTGTTGTTTCTTTTTTCTCTGACTTGTCTTTTTTGAAACCGAACATAAATCTTGTGGTCTAGTGGAAGTGGCTGCGCGTATGCAGGCGCTGGGGTACTATGCTAACACCGCAATCGAGCAGGTAGATATATAAAAATGTATTTATTCAAACCCGTTCTAGTTTTCAGTTTATGTCTTCTGGCCTGGCCGCTATGGGCTCAGGAAAATCCCGTGCACAGCTTTCAGTTAGAAAACGGCATGAGGGTCATTGTAAAGGAAGATCATCGTTCACCGGTAGCGATCAGTATGGTCTGGTACGGTGTGGGTTCCAGTTATGAAAGTGGGGGGATTACGGGTATCTCCCATGTCCTGGAACACATGATGTTCAAGGGCACCGAACGTTATCCGGCAGGCGAATTCTCAGCCATCATCGCCGAAAACGGAGGTCAGGAAAATGCCTTCACCAGCTACGATTTCACGGCCTATTATCAGTACCTCGCGGCAGATCGTCTTGAAACCTCCTTCAAGCTGGAGGCCGACCGAATGCGTCATCTCACCATCCCGGAAAAGGAGTTTCTCAAGGAGGTCGAGGTAGTCAAAGAGGAACGACGTCTGCGCACGGAGGATAATCCAACATCATTGACCTATGAACAATTCCTGGCAACTGCCTGGCTCAACAGCCCTTATCATAATCCCGTCATCGGTTGGATGACCGACCTTGACAGCCTGACCGTGGAAGATCTGAAGTCCTGGTATCAGAAATGGTATGCGCCAAATAACGCGATTCTGGTTGTCGTGGGTGATGTGCAGCCCAAGCAGGTGTTCAGGCTGGCAAAACGTTATTTTGGTGAGTTGCAGGCGGATGGTATCGCCAGCGTCAAGCCTCAGAAAGAGACCAGGCAAAGGGGAGAGCGCAGAATCAAGGTTAAGGCCCCGGCAGAGTTACCTCATCTCATGATTGGATATAAGGCACCTGTGGTAGGACAGGTCGATGAGGAGTGGGAACCTTATGCCCTGGAGGTGCTCGCCAGTCTGATGGCCGGGGGGGATACCTCGCTATTACAGCGTGAGCTCGTGCGTGGCCAGGAAATCGCCTCTGCCGTCGATGCAGATTACAGCGCATTTCGTCGTATGAAGACCCTGTTCACTGTCGATGGCATACCTGCCGCGGGTCATGATGTGGCAGAGTTGGAGCAGGCCATCGAGAAACAGCTACAAAAGTTGCGCACTCAACCGGTTGATCAGAAAGAACTCGACCGCATCAAGGCCGGTGTCATAGCCGGTGAAATTTATCAGCGAGATTCTGTCCAGCATCAGGCCATTATTATTGGAATGCTGGAGACACTGGGACTGGGATGGAAAACGATGGATGAATATGCCGATCGGATCAATGCCGTGACTGCCAGGCAGGTACAGAAGGTCGCAAAAAAGTATCTGGTCGATGACCGTAAGACCATCGCCATCCTGGATCCTCAGCCGATTGATCCGGCGAATCCCCCAAGCAAATTTAGTGGTGAGTTGCGTAAATGAACATAACAACTTTGCGTTTATTGCTTTTACTGGTACTGGCATCGTTCTCCTTTACGGCACATGCCGTACCGGAGATTATTCACTGGCAAACCGACAAGGGGCTGCGGGTTTATTTTGAAAAGGCCCGAGAGTTGCCAATGCTGGACATTCGTCTGGTATTTGATGCGGGTAGTGCTCGGGATGGAAAGAACCCCGGATTAGCCAGCCTCACCAGTGGGCAGATCTTCCATGGCACCGACAAAATGGACCTGATCACGATTGCTGAGCGCTTCGATGATGTTGGCGCGGAATATAGTGCCGGCTCTCTGCGTGATATGGCATGGGTTCGACTGCGGAGTCTGACGCGGCCCAAGTCCCTTGATCAGGCCCTGGATACCTTCCTGAGTGTTCTCTCGGGGCCAAGTTTTCCTGAGAAGGATTTCAGGCGTGCCCAGAAGCAGGCCCTGATAGGACTCCAGGCGGAAGAACAGAGCCCCTCCAGTATTGCCACCAAGACCTTTTTTAAGGCGATCTATGGTGATCACCCCTATGGCTCTTCGCCATCAGGGACCCCGGAGTCGGTCAGGTCAATTAAGCGCAGGGACCTGGTCGATTTTTATCAGCAATACTACGTGGCGGCCAATGCCATCCTGGTGATTGTTGGAGATGTTGATGAGGCGCAGGCCCGTCAGATCTCCCGGCGTGTCGATCAGGCCCTGAAGCTGGGGAAAAAGGCTCCTGCAATCCCGGATGTGCCTGAGCTGAAAGAGGCACAACGCATCAGGGTTCCTTTTCCATCAGAGCAGGCCCATATCTTTATTGGACAGCCGGGCATGTTACGCGGGGATGAGGACTATTTCCCCTTGTATGTAGGTAATCATATCCTGGGTGGTAGTGGTTTTACCTCACGCCTGGTCAAGGATGTTCGAGTGGATCGTGGCCTGGCCTATAGCGTCTATAGTTATTTTTTGCCCATGCGTGTTAAAGGCCCCTTCATGGCAGGACTGCAAACCCGAGTCGATCAGACAGACGAAGCCATCGATATTGTTTTTGATGCCATAAGAACGTATCGAAATGAGGGACCGACCAAGCAGGAACTGAAATCGAGCAAAAAGAATATTACTGGTGGTTTTCCCCTGCGAGTGGCCAGCAATAGCGACCTGGTCGATTATCTTGGTGTCATTGGGTTTTATGAACTCTCGCTTAACTACCTGGATGACTTCACGGCCCAGGTAGAGGCCGTAACGATCGAGTCCATACGCGAGGCCTGGCAAAGACGAATTAACCCCGAGCACATGGTCACGGTTATAGTTGGTGGTGAAGAGGAATAAAGTGGCTAAACGCCCCGGGTCAAGCAATCGTGTACGCATCATTGGTGGAGAATGGGGTGGACGCCGGCTGGGGTTCCCGGATGCCCAGGGCCTGAGACCAACGGCCGACCGGGTGCGAGAGACACTATTCAACTGGCTGCAACATGGGCTTCAGGGACGCCGTGTGCTGGATGCCTTTGCGGGTAGCGGTGCCCTTGGGATTGAGGCTGCTTCTCGTGGTGCCCGGGAGGTGGTCATGCTGGAAAGGTCCAGAAAGGTCGCTGATGCCCTGCAAAAAAACCTGGAAGTCCTGGAGGCAAATAATATCACCTTGCTGACAGTCGATGCGTTTGAATATATGGCGCATGCTCAGGAATCTTTTGACCTGATACTGCTGGATCCACCCTTTGGAAAAGACCTGATTCAGCCGGCGCTGGCCTTGATCAAGGAACAGGGGCTGATTCAGCCAGAGGGTAAAATTTATATTGAACTTGAAGCCTCTGCACCGACGCCAAAATTACCCGAGGGCTGGGCGATGGTGAGGGATAAGGTGGCCGGTGATGTTCGCTTCGGTCTGATTGAGAGGCCCGAATGATGGTTCTTCCGACATGCCCCAGGCATGACCCCCTATGATCATACTTGCGTGAAGCCGGGCACTAACCGATACTCCCTGCATGAAAAGAACCGCCATCTACCCAGGAACCTTTGATCCCATTACACTGGGGCACAAGGATCTGGTGCAAAGGGCCTGCCGCCTGTTTGATCGTGTCGTTCTTGGTGTGGCGGAAAGCCCTTCTAAGACGCCTTATTTTAACCTGGAGCAGCGGGTTGAAATGGCCAGGGAGGTATTAAAGGAATTGCCCCAGGTCGAGGTCTGTGGCTTTAATGGCCTGCTGGTTGAATTTGCCCAGCAGCAGGAGGCACAGGCGATTCTTCGAGGCCTGCGCGCAGTATCGGATTTTGAATATGAGTTCCAGCTGGCCAGCATGAATCGAAAACTTGCACCCACCCTGGAAAGCCTGTTTCTGACGCCTGCCGAAGAATACGCCTATGTATCCTCTAGTCTGGTACGGGAAATTGCAGCTTTGGGTGGCGATATCTCATACTTTGTAGACCCTATGGTTGAACAGGCCTTGAAGAATAAGCGGGAACAGGGCTAAATTGACCTAAGGCAATGAATTGAACGCTAGAGGGTGGCAGCATAGGTCCCCCTTTAGTTTTGACCAGCGTATACGAATAGGTATTGATCTATGGCATTAATGATTACCGATGAGTGCATCAACTGTGATGTCTGTGAACCCGAATGTCCCAATGACGCGATCTCAGCGGGTGATGAGATTTATGAGATTGACCCTGACAGATGTACTGAATGTGTCGGTTTCTATGATGAGCCTCAATGTGTTGAGGTCTGCCCGGTGGACTGTATTCCCAAGGATCCTGAGCATGAGGAAACTCATGATCAGCTCCTGGCAAAACAGGAACGACTGCATGCTGACGACTAGGGTCCTTACCTGGTTTCGCAATGCAAGGCCCCCTCTGAAGGGGGCCTTTTTACTTGTTTTCATCCTGCTGGGCCCAGCTGTCGCCGCCGATGGGGCTCGCCAGGCGGCTATTGCCAGTGCCCATCCCCTGGCTACCCAGGCCGGATTACAGATGCTTGGGCAGGGCGGCAATGCCTTTGATGCTGCAGTGGCTGTCACAGCGGCACTGGCCGTCGTTGAGCCCTATAGCTCGGGCATTGGAGGTGGTGGTTTTTATTTATTGCACCGTGCGAGTGATGCCCATGAGATCATGCTGGATGCCAGGGAACGAGCGCCGCTCGAAGCCCACCGT
>JANTGN010000018.1 GCA_024762895.1 Thiotrichales bacterium | reverse complement strand
TTGGTATCGGCAAGGAAGAATATTCGGACCCGGAGCTTAGCCGTATAGAGGGTTTGTTACGACATGAGATGGCGGAAATATTTTATGGGCGTAATATACCCAGAGGGTAAAGCGCTTCGGTGGGTTAATTTTGTGTAGGATTGTTAACAAGCCGTTCATATAATTCGCGCATGCGAGTGGTCATTTCATCGGCCGTCCATTCCCTGGCATATTCTCTGGCCTCTTCACTCAGTCTTTGTCGTAGCGACGGGGCCTGTAAAATCTGAATTATCTTGGCAGCAAAATCCCGTTTATCTTCCCTGGCGACCAGGCCGCCTTTCTGGGGGGCAAGGATATCCCTGGTACCCATGATGGCCGTTGACACTACGGGCACACCCAGGGCCATCGATTCCAGCAGGACCAGTCCCTGGGTCTCAGTGCGGGAAGCAAAAATAAAGGCATCACCAGCCAGGTAACATTCAAGCAGCGTGCTCTCACGATCCAGGTAACCGACAAAAAGGACGTTGTTCTCCAGCCCAAGTTCTCGGGACAGGGACCTGAGGTGATCAAGGGCCGGCCCTTCACCCGCTATAAGCAACAATACATTGGGAATCCTGAGGCGTACCTCTAGCAATACCTCAAAGAGAAAATCGATATTCTTTTCATGGGCGACACGACCAATATGCACCAGGACAGGCCTGTCTGCATCGATCTTGTAATCGTTCCTGAAGTGCGTTGTACCTGGCCAGTTAAGATAGCGTTCTTCAATACCTGTAGGAATGATTTCCATGGGACGGGTAACACCATAATCCTGCAGGACGGCCTTCATCGCATTTGAGGGAACAACGAGTGCATCCACACTATTACATTGCCTGCGAGTAAACCAGCGTGCGGCAAACCGCATCAGGGATTGGGGTAAGTATGGAAAATAATGATAGAGGTATTCTTCAAAGTAGGTATGGTAACTCTCGATCACGGGTAACCCCAACCTTCGAGCCAGCCTGACTCCCACGCGATGAGCCACAAACGGGGTCTGGATATGAATCAGGTCATAACATTCCTTCTTGAGCCTTTTTTCAAGCTGGTAGATCGCACTGCTCTTCATTAGGCGATCTTCCGGATCCATGGGGACTATGCGTGAGGGTATGCGTAATAAGAGGCTGTCACTGAGGTCATAGGGGCCATATTCGGGTGCGACCAGCGTGATTTCATGACCAAGTTCGGTCAGCTTATTTCGGAAGGTCTTAATGGAGGTTGATACGCCGTTTATTCTTGGGAAATAAACGTCGGAAATCATCAGGATGCGCAAAATGACCCCTTGTAAGCCTCGCCCCGGGTTGGTGTCAGAGAAGCTGGCCTGGCCGGTTGATATTAGGCGTCAACTTATCCGAGAAAGATGACAGTTTTATGTATTGTCATGAATAAGCAGTCAGGCGTAGATACAGATATAGACTGGCTTAGCCACATTGTGACGGGGGCTGATTTAAATAGAGCCAGAGTAAAACCAGGATGATCATAATGATGGGCAGGGCCAACCACCACTTCATATAGAAAAAGTGCTGGAATGCATCATTGCTTTCGCCGTTTTCAGCGGGGACCCTGATCAGGCCTAGCAGCTTTCTGGGCTGGAACGGGGGTTTCTTTCTAACGACAAAATGGCTTAGCAGGAATTCTTCATCACTGGGAGACAGGTCATAGCGCATGGCCGCTTCCTGTATACCGTCCGAATCGTGTCGATTATTATCGGAGATCCATTTGATGGCACGTATCAGGCGTTCTTTTTCGGAGATCAGCGTCTGTGTCATGGCTTTTATTCAAAACCTGAAGGGGTTTGGTTTAACCCAGATTGATAAAGGGCCTGGTTGAAAAATAAAGTAATAAAAAAATAATTACAATATACAGAATAAAACGAAGCGGGTTATCTTTGATGATGTCTGCCAGGGTTCGGTGTCTGCCTTCTCTTTTTAATTGCTCATACGCGGCCCTTTGCTGGATAAAACGTTCTTTCTGATAATCATCAATGAGCGACTTCGCTCTGGGGTATTCGGTTTTATCCTGTAACCAGATGGCGGGTACCGAGATGCCCCAGTTGCCGGCAGAGGTCTCGTAAAACGCAATATGGTTTTGTTCCAGTAATTCGCGTACATCGTCCGCCTCATCATCAGGAACGTTTCTTAAGGAAAACAGCAGTTTTGCCATGGTGATTACTGGCCCTGGTTGTTGGTCGTGGTCTGTCCGGCCTGAATGAAGGCCCTGGCTGGTGCGGATAAGATCGGGTAGATATTGTCTGCAATGAGATGGAGTCGATCTCCGACCAGGACATACCTTCGTTGATTGGCCGGGTTAAGTATGCCGAAATCGATGCGTGTTTCATTCAGCCAGACGGAAAGTTGTGGTGGAGTGAGCCCTTTGGTGCTGAGATCCAGCGCATTCGCATCATAACTACCGAGCACATCCAGAATGGCCAGGGCACGTAACTCGGTCATGCGTTCAGGCTTGGCTGGGCTAGTCTCGGGCTGGGTCATCAGCCAGGTCTCTCCCTGGCGACTGAAAATCAGTGTGTCGGAGGAACGTTGTATACGAATATTCCTGATCGCTTCTGGATCGAGCGTGGTGAGTTGCCCGCTGGCTGCACTCTCCCCTTCCCGGTTTTGTTCGGTATAGATCTGTAACCGGAGTAAGGCTGCAGAAGCCATCAATAAGAGAATGAATAACCATTGTCGTTTCATTAGCGTCTATGCCTTCGGTACCAGACTGTGAGGCCCGTGATGATGAGCAGGGCGGGAAGGATCAGCATCAGGCTGAAGGCCATGAGCATAATCTGAGTCTGGCTCAGATTGATCTGTGTATCGGGGGCTCTGCGCGGGCTGAGGCTGATCAGTCCCTGGTCCTCGGTCAGCCAGTTCATCAGGTTGAGGACCAGTTCCCGGTTGGCGCCATATCCCAGGTAATTGTTATTGGCAAACTGACTGTCGCCGATTACCACGATACGTTGTTCTTTATCCCCATGTTGACGTGTCAGGGCTATACCCAGATCCAGGGGGCCAAGGATGTCACCCTGGCTGAGGTCAAAGCCAACCTGCAGATGCAGGGGGCCGTTTTCGGACCAGCTGTGTTTCAGGCTGCGTAACAGGGGGGTGCCGGTCCACTCACTCTCTGGAGTAAGCTCAACGGCCTGTGCCAATGGGAACAGGGTCTGGGTCTTGAGTGTCTCGGTGACGGGATGTCGACCATAATCGAGCACCGGGATAATGGTCGGGTTCTGTATGCCAAGGAGCTGATGGATATCCTCATTGGCATCCACCATTGTGCCCGGTACAAAACTTATCCCCAATATCTTCATCAGTGGATCCAGTCCCTGCAATTTTCCGGGATCCTGTAGCCATAACAGATTGCCCCCTTCTTCGATGTATTGCAGAACCCGCTCCAGCTCACCCTGAGGCCATTCATGCTGCGGTGTCGTGATAATCAGCAGGCTGGCATTGCGAGGTAACGGCATACCCCGTAACAGATTGACGGGTTGTAGCCGGACCCCGGCATTGAGCAGTTCTCGGCGCCAGAGGGCGAATCCGGAAGCCCCTTCATCCATAGGGTCGGCCTCACCATGGCCTTCGATCATGAGGACCCAGGTGTCTTTTTCGCGTAGCAATCTAAGCAGGGAACGGGCAATGGAGCGTTCATCCAGGCTACGCAGTTCTTCTCGCTGGGTGCCGTACATGAACACCAGTACCCCCGTTCTGTTGACCCCTGCGGCCATGGCCAGCTCGGGTTCCAGGTCTGGGTTGCTAAAGCTCAGGCTGATATCAGGTTTATGCTGCTGGTATCGGGCGATGACCTGACGAATTCGATCATGCAACGGGGCGTTATCATCCACAAAGGCGGTAATACGTAGTGGGAGTTGCATACGATTCAGTATCGTCTTGGTCTCCTGGGTCAGGCTGCTGCGGTTTTCAAAGGTCCAGTCCCAGACCTGCTCATGATGTTTACTCAGCCATGCCAGCATACCCAGCACCAGGGAAAGTGCCAGCACGAAGAGCAGATTGCTGAGGCGGTATGAGAATCGTTGACGCCAGCTCATCCGTTTCTCCGATCAGAGTCCAGTCTCTGGATGGTCAGGATGATGAAGCCAGTACTAAAAAGCAGGAAGTAAAGGATATCGCTGCTATATACCAGGCCACTGCTGAGGTTGAGAAAATGTCCGAAATGAGACAGATAAATGAACAGGACACTCTCTGAACCCTGGGTCTTACCCGTAATATAAAACACAAACAGCAGGGCCAGCAGACCATAACTTAACGCGGCAGCCATGGCTGGTTGTCGACTCAGGGTTGAGAGAAAGAGACCGGCTGCACTGAATGAGGCGAGCATCAGATAGAGCCCCATAAAGCCTGCAATGAGTTTGCCCCAGTCCAGCTGGGTGCCGGTGGACAGGGATACCGCTGTCAGCAGGGTGGGACTGAGTGCCGTGGCGAGGAACAGGAGCAGGCCCAGGTATTTGCCCATGACGATCTCGCTGATCGAGATCGGTGAACTCATCAGCAGGGCCTGTCGCTGATAGAGCCGTTCTTCGCTAAAGCTGCGCATGGTCAGCAGTGGGATCACCGCCAGCCAAAGGATCCCGGCCCAGATCAACATGGGGGTAATGACGGTATCGGTGGCACCCGGGGCATCGTCAATCAATGCGAGCCTGGGTTGTAACTCGGTGATGAAGTTTTCCAGGAAGACCAGGAATAACAGGGCCAGGATGAATTGCAGGCCTGCGATGAGGGTCCAGGCCAGGGGCGACAGGAACAGACGGCGATATTCAAACCGAGTGATGAGGCCGATCATGGTCTGTCCTCCTGAAACACCTTTTGCATAAAGGTCTGTTCCAGGCTTTCATGTTGGGGACACAGGCCCAGTAGCCCCCAGTTGTTCTGAATGATGGCGCTTGTCACAATCTGCAGGCCAGCCTGCGCATTCTCAACGCTGATCAGGTAGCGGCCTTTATCCTGCGCAATTACGGATTCGACCCCCTGCAGGGCCTCGATCTGCGCAGTCTCGGGTGGCCTGGCGAGGTGTAACTGAAAGAATACCTTGTCAGGTTCCTGGATGCCGAGCTGTGACTCGTGGACGATCTGTCCCTGATTGATGATCTGTACCCGGTTGCATACGGCTTCCACTTCGGAAAGTATGTGGGTAGACAGGATCACGGCATGTTGCTCAGCCAGGTTACGAATCAGGTCGCGTATGGCGTTGATCTGAATCGGGTCCAGTCCCTTGGTTGGTTCATCGAGTATGACCAGGTCTGGTTCATGGATGATGGCCTGCGCGATACCTACCCGTTGCTGGTATCCCAGCGAGAGATGACTGATCAGGCGCTTTTGAACCTCTTCAAGCGAGCAGGTTTTAATCACACGTTGTATGGCCGGCTCCACGTCGGCTTTCCTGATCCCGCGTAGCCGGCCACAGTAGCCCAGATACTCCTCTACGGTCAGGTCGAAATAGAGGGGCGGCTGGTCCGGCAGATAGCCCAAGGACTGTTTAGCCCTTCGCGGTTGTTGCAGTAAATCAATGCCCTTGATACTGATTGCTCCACGACTGGGTGCCAGAGTGCCGCTGAGCATGCGAAGGGTCGTGGACTTGCCGGCCCCATTGGGGCCCAGCAGTCCCAGGATCTCCCCCCTTTTCAGGGTGAGCTGATAATCCTGGACGGCGTTATAGTGTTCGTAATCTCTGCTCAGACCCTCGGCCTGGAGCAGGGAATCTGCATTCCCCATGGGTTTCCGGTATGTTTTCCTCGTTGGTAGAGAATTCTACTGGATTTTTACTGACCAGGTGCAAACCGAACCAGAAGCACGTCACAATGGGCATGTTGTTGTACCGATCTTGCGGTTGAGCCCAGCAGGCGGCCCAGGCCGCGTCGTCCACGAGTTGCAATCACGATCAGGTCAACACCCCGGGCCCTGGCATATTCAGGAATCTCGTAAGAAGGCGTTCCAAAACCTATCTCGGTGGTGGCCGCTTCCAGGCCGTGTTTTTTGACCAGGTCGGCCATCTGCCTGGTCGTGGTTTCATGCAGGATTTGTTCAAGTTCAATATTCACCGGCATATAGTCCTGGTAATCCATCATAATGGCGGTGTCTTCAATCACATGTATCAGGCTGATACTGGCGTCATACTGGTTTGCGATATCGATACCGCGCAGAGTTGCAAACTCCGAGGCCTGGGAAAAATCAGTAGCGATCAGCACGTGTCGGTAAGCCCCGGGTGGAGGTATCTCAATGATCTCTTTGGGGGAGGCATTTAACCATTCCCAGGCCTGGTCTTTCTCATCCTGATCGAAATACCGAATCTCGCTGGAAACAAAAGGGCTGCTGAGTGCAGTCATCCAGCGCTGCCAGGCCTTATCCCCAACGATAGCGATACGTTCAAAATGATCCTGGTTGGCCATGCCAAAGCGATAATCTTCCTGGGCGGCGTCCAGATCCCATCCCTTGAAGTCCCTGAATTCAATCAGTAGGGAGATCTTGTCTTTTTCTTTAATCAGATCGTCAAGAACGGGAAGAAACTCCTCGTAATCAGCCCTGGTAACTCGCCCGCTGACACGGAAGCCATAGGTTGTCGCTTCATTAATCGGGATTTCTTCAATCATGCGGGTACCTCGGTGCTCAGGAGTTTTTTAACAATCATAGTGCATCATCCCGAATAATCGAAGCGACCCTGGAATAATGCGGCATTCTTTGATGTTTGATCGTAAAATAGGCGCAACTTAAGCCATTGAGTTGGATACTATGATTTCCCTGATAGCTGCCATGGCAAAAAACCGTGTTATCGGAAAAGACAATGCCATGCCCTGGCATCTGCCCGCAGATCTGGCACATTTCAAGCGTGTCACCATGGGTAAACCGGTGATTATGGGACGTCGTACCTATGAATCCATCGGCCGGCCCTTGCCAGGGCGTAAGAATATCGTGATTAGTCGGCGTAGCGATTATAGCCCGGATGGTTGTGTCATCGTGAACTCAGTAGAGGCGGCCATTGCCGAGGCCAATCATGAGGAAGTCATGGTCATAGGGGGTGGTCAGCTTTATGCTGAGATACTACCCCATGCAGACAGGCTGTATCTCACCTTGATCGATGCCGAGCTCGAGGGTGATACCCGGTTTCCGGATTATACGATCTATGACTGGAAAGAGATCGACAGGGAAAGGCATGAGCCGGACGAGAAAAATAACTATGCCTATGAATTTGTCACCCTGGAGCGGGTAGACCAGGCCTAGGATGCTGGCGGTTTGCGATTAAAGGGCAGGTCCAGGGCCGTAGTCAGGAACTGCATGAAGGGTGCGGCGGTTTTAAACGATCGTTCAATTTCCTTGATGAGCTCGGGGGTCAGGGCAAGGCCTGCATCCTCTTCCTGAATCAGAAAAAGGCTCTTCAGTTTCAGGTCTTCGATGCAGGGCTGATCGGAGTCATAACCCCTGGGTGGTCGTTTGAGACGCTCGCCCTGAATGGAGCCGAAACGTTTTCTCAATGACTTATTCTGGCTGATCCGGGTCCATTCTTCGGGATGTTCGGTAATTGAGGTGCGTATTTGGGCCAGCGTTGGTCCTGGAGGTTTCCATACGCCACCGCCAAATAGTACCTTGCCCGGTTCCAGGTGTACGTAAAAGCCGGGGGCATGCGCATCCTTCCCTGCCATATGCCGAAAGTGGCAGCCAACATGGGTCTTGTAAGGACGCTTGTCTTTAGAGAAGCGTATATCGCGGTAGATTCGAAACATGGAGCCACCGTTGGGCCTGGGGTCGGCCAGGTAGGAGTCGGTGATCCTGTCCAGTCGTGGCGCCATGGCCTGGATAAAATCAGAGACAGGTTCTACGACATAGTGTCGGTACGAATCCTTGTTGGCATTGAACCAGTCCCGGTTGTTGTTTTCTCCAAGAGCCTCAAGGAATATAAATAATTCCTCAGGAAAACCATTAAAGGAGACACGAGTCATGCCCGGGCCCTGACGGCCTCGATGACGTTGAGAGGGCCAAAGCTGCTTGATGTGTTCTTATGTCTCCAGCCCGCATGCTGTAATAATTCGCTGTATTCCATTTCTGTCCGTTCTTTACCACTGGTGGTGCACATCATATGGATATCAAAGAGTTTCGAATAATGCGGTGTATTGGAATCGGGAATCACGAACTCGGCAATAAAAAGTCGCGCGTGCCTGGGTGAGGCCTCGGCAATTTTTTTCAAAATCGCGATACATTCTTCGTCATCCCAGGTATGCAGGATATGTTTCATGATGTAACCGTCGGCCCTGGGAATCAGCTCAAACATATTGCCAGGAAGAAAATGACAACGATCCTGAACACTCATGTTTTCAGACCAGATTTGGTCCCGGTCTTCAAAATTTGATGGCAGGTCAAACACGGTCCCTTCGAGATGAGGGTAGCTATCCAGGATATGACAGAGCAGGTGTCCATCATGACCACCGACATCGCAGATATGTTCGAGGTCTGAAAGGCTGTCTTCACCAACGGCGTTTAGAAACATCGCCGTTTCTGAACTACTGTAACGACTCATGGCATCATGGTAGATCTCGCCATAACCCGCATGCTCAGAGGCATGAAGAAATAGCGGCTTTCCATACTCTCTATGGAACCCATCTTTACCCCCATCACGGATGATATCAGGGAGGTGTCGCCAGGCTGAGCAGTGTTCGGGGCCAACTTCTAGCAAAATCATACTACGCATGCTTTGCGGATGATCAGAAGTAAGTAGCTGGCCGGTCTCGGTTAAGGAAAATGCCTGGTCATTGTTCTCTTCAAGTACGCCAATGGATGCCAGGGCACGCATCAGCCGGTAAGTCATCTCCTGATTCAGTCCACACTGGGTAGCGACCTTGTCGGCATTTTGAGGACCAAGGGCCAGTGCCTCGATGATTCCCTGGCGCACACCGGCGTACAGGATCTGGCTGCGCCAACGACCCAGAATCGTGTCCATCAGCATCTGTTTGGAATCAGACATGGTATTACCCCGTTCTTATTTTATTTATTTAGGATCAGTAGCAGGGATCTTTATTAATGTCCCTTTGTTCGGTCCTGATAACTTTCCCTGTTATTGGAACTGATTATAGAAGAGTAATAGGTTTTGCGAGTATTTTTGATTTGATGAATGAGCGTGGTCTGTAAATAATGAAAAAATAGCAGGCAATATTGGGATTAATCTCCCATGTGCAAGCGCCTTCAGATGGTATTGGATTGGGGGACCAGCTCATAAGGTCATCTCAGTAAGCGGGCTATTCATATAAGTGAGAACATTAAGAATACGTTTGTCTGAAGCTAACGGTGACGGATAGTTATTTCTGACTTCTGTTGGCTCCGCAAGGCCTGAATGTGCGAACCGTGAAACCGTTTGCATTTTAGATGGCCGCACTGAACTACTGACCATATGTGAATTCTACATCCACGCATAATCTACAAAACAGCCAGCGCTTTGGCCAGGAACTCATCAGCATTAACCAAGGAGGTTAAGAATGCATATTTCACTGCATGTCTCGTTATATCGTCAGTTTATGGCGATTGGATTCTCGTTTATCTTTTTTGCGCTTTCCGCAACCCTGGGGGGGATCACACTGCAGGCCATGGTTGAAGGTGTGTTTGGTGAATTGCCCCTGATCGAAGCCTTTCTCAAGGCGATCAATATGGCAGTGATTTCACTGGCGACCTTCGAGCTAGGGCTCGTGGTCAACAAGGAATATGGAGGCAGGCAGGATGACGGGCATATCGTCGTGGTATTAAGACGTACCCTGCCACGCTTTGTCAGTATCGTCTGTATTGCCCTGGTGCTTGAAGGCCTGTTGATGGTGATCAAGTACAGCCAGCTCGATCTGGCCGGTAATCTGTATTATCCCGTCGCCATCATCAGTAGTGCGGCCTTCCTGTTGATGTCCCTGGGGGTCTTCTTGAAGCTTTCTGGCGCCTCGGAGGGTGAGCAGCATAGCTCGGGGCGGGAGAGGCAGGCATATGCGGAGTCCTCGCCGGGCAAGTCAACTGCCCCTGATGCCAGGCCCGCGATTATCGTGATCTAGGGTCTTGAAAGACTACCAGGATGCCCATGTATCCTGGTAGTTGATCAATCAATTGGGCTGCTATTCGCTGCGCTGGGTGATTTCCAGGAGGTGGAAACCAAACTGAGTCTGTATGGGGCCGTGCACGGTATTCAGCTCTCCACTAAATACGACCCGGTCAAACTCAGGTACCATCTGGCCCTGTCCAAACTCACCCAGATCACCCCCCCGAGAACCCGATGGGCATTTTGAATGCGCTTTGGCCAGTTCAGCAAAATCAGCCCCTTCCGCAATCTGGTTTTTGAGGTCTTCGCATTCTTCCTGGGTATCAACGAGTATATGTCTTGCACTTGCTCTGGCCATGAATGACTCCTGTAAGTGTGATTAACGGGGAGGCTATTATTGCCATGCCTGCGTTTTAGCGCAAATTACAGCCCTGCCAACGAGGAAATGCCAATAGGCAGAAAGGAGGAAGCCTGCCGTGTCCTGTTGGTACCCTTCTAAGGTTTTGTGCAGGATGCGGGTGGGGCAGCTGCGCGATGTAACAGGGGCTTCATTTCTATGAGGCCATCATATGCTGGCGCAAACCCCTGTCCGGGTTCATGGATGAACTCTCCCTGAAACTCAATATAGATCGATTCATGGGGCTGGGTGGTGCTGGCCTGGTAAAACTCGGTGAATGATTGCTGACTGGTTGCGCTGGGCCTAAGCCAGTATTGCTTCGAGGCATTGCAGGCCGGAAAGCTTCGAGCCTCATGACCCCAGGTGAAATATCCATGAATTACCTGTTTGGGCTTGCAGGCCATGCACAGGCAGCATGCCGAAAGGATCAGAATGAGACGGTTGAGGTGGAGCTATATGTGTAACGGAGAGGCATTAAATGAATTTGTGTAAGGATGAAAGGCCAGAGCTCCATACCCAGGGTAAAGAACTCCGGCCTGGCTTGCTATTTATGCAGAATTATTATGAAAGCTTACTTTCCGGCCGGGGTATCATAAAGTCCCTTCTGACGTGAAAAATAAGCGGCCAGATCGGCAATGTCCTCATCACTGAGTGGTGCGGCCATGCCGGCCATGATGGCGTTTTTACGTTCACCTGATTTATAGGCCTCAAGGGCGTGGATCAGGTAATCCTCGTATTGTCCGGCCAGTATGGGATTCATGGCCAGGGGGGAGTTACCATCCATGCCATGACAGGCTGCACAGGTCTGTGATTTTTCCTTGCCCGCGGCCGGGTTTCCAGCAGCCTGCACATGGGCGGTAGCAAAACAAAAACATAAGGCGGTGATTAGATATTTGATCATTGTTATTTACTCACGGTTTATTGGGCGGGAAAGCTGGAGAAGTAGGCAGCCAGGTCCTGCATGTCCTGATCTGTCATGGTCGCAGCCTGGGCATGCATCGTTGGGTGTGGACGTTGCTTGTCCATATAGGCCTTCAGGGCGCTGACAATATAGTCTGTATGCTGTCCGCCCAGTCGTGGTACCCGGTAGGTGGGGTAGGCATTGGTATAGGATGGTACACCGTGACAACCCATACAGGTTGCAGCCAGGTCCTTGCCGCGTACAGGGTCTCCCGCTGCCTGAACCGACGTACTCATGAGTCCCAGGCAGACCAGGGACAAAACAATGGTGTAAAACTTCATAGACTCCTCCGAAGGGTTTGATGGTAAGGTTTTATTGTTATGGCTTTTATTATTCGTATGGAAAGTGTAGACCAAATATCGATTTTGTCCTCGGTGCTTATAAACCAGGGCGAATAAACCTCAGGCCTTCACCTCGTTCGTACTGAAATATCACCTGTTCTGGAACCTCAGGCCTTAAAAGCGACACCGGCTTATCCAGTTCTCTACTTATCGTAGACATAAACCGGAATAACACCCTGGCTTTCATCTCGTTATCTATATGTTCAGGGTCGACCTCAAATGAAATTTTTTTGGGTGTCAGAAACGGGCAATATAGCTTGAGACCACCAAGTTGAAATGTCAGTAGATGGGAATGTTCTCGACTGAGAGTCAGTGTTCTGATATCCACTGGTATTGGTTGCGTTTTTCCATCCCTGGTGTAGTGCACATGGGCCTGGGTTTTCCTGAGAAAGGCAATAAAGCGATACCAGTCATCCAGGCTCGTCTGATTTATTCGGATGAAAGGCGAAGTCCCATCACAAAGAAATGCCTCATTATAGTCTTCCCATCGCATATACAGTCAGCTTAGGTAAAAAAGGGGTGGTTGAAATGACCACCCCTGGTTTATTTAAGCCTTAGGGCTGAATCGGAGGCTGTATATTCGATCCTAAGAACGCCGGAATCATAATGGCCGCCGCAATACCTAGTACGAATATGCCAATCAGCAGGAAGGCGGTGATGACTACGGCCCGGCTGTTAGGGGGTGGTGGTGGACCAAAGTTGTTAGGGCCATCAGTGCCCGGGGCAAAGAGCATGTACAGGCCGAGGATGATATTGATGAGCGGAACCAGTAGCAACAATAATAGCCAGCCTGAACGATTCACATCATGCAGCCTTTTGATCATGATAAATATCGAAGTAACGATGAGCATAATGTAGGCGACAATCAGGATGATCATGGCGAGTGCCATACCGATCTCCTGTGGAAGGACAGTGCTTATCATGCCCGTAACGGTCGCGATCAACTGAATAATCAGCGAAAGACCAAAACTGTATGCTATGTAGCGCAGCCGGCCCAGGCGGCCTTCGGTGGTGTAGACCCACAGGTCGCAGTATTGTTGGTTGATGTCGGCGACCTCAGCCGAGGGTGCCTGATAGGGGTTGTTTTCACTCATGGGATTCTCCCTGATTGTTTTATTAATAATTCATTCCCGTGTGCTTTATAACTGTCCGCTGGACTTGATGTCCAGATAACGGTTAACCAGTGCAACGGATAATTCCTGGGGTGGGACATCCAGATAGAGGGCCTTGTGGCTCTGTAGTTTGTCCATGACCTGGTTTCGTCGGTTCATATAGTCACGGGTGGCGGCATGACGCAGGGCCTGGTTGAAATCATTGATGGGTCGCTCCAGATCCAGGTCCAGGGCCAGTTCGCGCATGCTGGCCACCAGCACCAGGTGGCGCTGTCTTAATAACTGAATGGCCGGGAGCAGGTCTTCCGGGTCTTCATCACGCAGATTGGTGATCATCACGATGAGGGCGCGTTTTTTCTGTCTCAGCAGTAGCTGGGTGGCGGCTTCGGAATAATCGGGTGCCAGGGTATTGGGCTGAATGTCATAGAGGGTATTCAGCAGGCGATGGATCAGGGCCTGGCCCTTAAAGGGCGGCAGCCAGCGCGCGTCGCCACCAAAGGTGGCAAACCCCACGGCATCACCCTGGCGCAGGGCGACATAGGCGAGCAGCAGAACCGCATTAAGGCTGTGATCGAAATGTGAGAGTTCATCATCCCTGGCCAGCATGCGATGGCCACTGTCGAGCAGGAAGATGATCTCCTGATCTCGTTCTTCCTGATACTCCCGAGAGATCAGTTTTCTAACGCGGGCACTACTCTTCCAGTCGATTTGCCTGAGCGCATCTCCCTGACGATATTCTCTTAGCTGATGAAAGTCCTGGCCCTCTCCTCGTTTGCGATGGCGACGTATCCCCATCTGACTGAGTCGATTGTCGGTCGCCAGGAGGGTGTACTTGGCGACCGGGGCAAAATTGGGATAAACACGGACATGCTCCTCTAACTCTATCCATCGCTGATAGCGCCAGAAGCTCAGGGGGCTGAAGAGGCGAAGTTGTACCCCTCGAAAGACCAGGTCACCCCGCATCAGGGGCGTCGCGGTATAAGTGAATGAACTGAAACCATCGGGTGGCAGGGTTGCCCGCTGAGGCAGTTCCTGGCTCTGCATGGCCGTGGGGTGGTGATCGAAGACCTCCAGTTTAACGGACCGATGACCCGGGTTACTCAGACGGAGCTGAACCTTTGCAGCTACACCCAGGGGTAAGGACGTGGGCACTCGACGTCTCGCCACTGGTATGGGTAAGCGGGTGAGCAGCCAGGCATCAGCAAGCAGGAGCAGTCCGCTGGTCGCAAACAAGACCCACCAACCTGTCGCCAGGGCAGGCAGGGGGATGCATAACAACCCCAGGGCCAGGAGCAGGGTGATGAGCCAGAGCAGGCGAGGGGCGGGGATCATTGCCTGGGCGCTTCCACGCTGTTCAGCAGGCTGGAAAGGACCTGATCGGTGGTATGTCCTTCCAGTTCCAGCTCGGGTGCCAGCAGCAGGCGATGTCTCAGGGCGGGCAGGGCCACGGTCTTGATATCGTCGGGCGTTACAAAATCACGCCCCGCCAGCAGCGCGGCAGCACGAGCCGCTCGTACCAGTGCAATGGCGCCACGAGGTCCGGCGCCCACGCTAATGCCCTGCCAGTCCCGTGTAGCGCGAACGATGCGGACGGCATAATCATTAACGGCGCGGTCTACCTGTAAACCCGCCGCGAGTTTTTGCGCATCCCGAACCAGCTCAGGGGTCAGGATCTGCCTGATGGCACTGACATTGAGCTGATCACCCACCTGGGCACGGGTCACGGCATGGATCATGTCCTGTTCATTCTGCTCGTCGGGGTAATCGATCAGGATCTTGAGCAGGAAACGGTCTAACTGGGCCTCGGGTAATGGATAGGTGCCCTCCTGTTCAATCGGGTTCTGGGTCGCCAGGGTCATGAAAGGCTGGGGTACCGGCATGGCCTTACCCTCCAGGGTGACCTGCTGTTCCTGCATGACCTCGAGCAGTGCCGACTGGGTCTTGGCCGGTGCGCGGTTGATTTCGTCGGCCAGCAACAGGTGGGTGAAGATAGGGCCTCGGCGTATGGTGAAGCGCTCGTTCTTCATGTCGTAGATGATGTGGCCGGTGACATCGCCGGGCATCAGGTCGGGGGTAAACTGGATGCGCGAAAACCTGCCGCCAAAACTCTCGGCCAGGGCCCTGACCAGCAGGGTCTTGCCCAGACCGGGTACCCCCTCGATCAGGACGTGTCCGGCGGCGATCAGGGCAATAATGACCTGTTCGATCACGGTGTCCTGGCCAATGAAGGCCTTCTGGATCTCCTTACGCAGGCCCTGCATGGCCTGGGCGGCCTGTTCCAGGCTGAGCTTATTTGCTGTCGGGTTTGAATCAGTCATGGTTACAACTTGTCCTTGATGGTTTTCAGTTGTCGGATCAAAACGGTAAAGTCCTGCCGGTTTGCGGGTTGATAGCCATCCAGCAGTCGGCGTGTGGCCTCGGGCGTCATGCCGGTCAGTTCGGCGATATGCGCCTCCTGTTCCTGGCGGTTCATGCCAGTCCAGCTCGGATGCCGGCGCGCGGCCGTATCGAGCACATCCTCACGCACGGCATCGACCAGGGCCTCGCGATGATGGGTCTTCCACAGATAAGCACCGCTGGCCTCGATATGTTCCATGATACGGCGTCTCAGGGGTTCGGGGTTGGGAAGGGTCGGCCCAAAACGGCGTGAGATCATCCAGAGCCAGGTGATCAGCAGCAACAGGCTAGCGAGTACGGCCAGGGGGGCATGCTCAAGCAGCCACTGGGCCAGGGAGGGCATATCGTTCGATGTGACCAGCCAGACGGTGCCTCGGCCATCGACGAGATGCCAGAGGACCTCGGCATGGTCATAACCGCCGATAGCCAGCCAGGTCAGCCAGTCCAGGTCGCTGAGGATGGTGACCGAACCCGATCCCAGATAACGGCGTATGACCTGGGTCCCTTCCTGGTCACCTGAGATATCGTCTTCCTCTATCGCCCCCTCCAGCGCCAGGCAGTAACCAAAGCCGATCTGCAGGATATCGTTGGCCCAGGGCAGGTCGATATCGGAATAGTCGGTCTCGGACTCGCAGTCACTCTCGACGACACGAAGTCCCAGGGCCTCCAGCAGGGGGTCGCGAGGCTGGCTTAACTCCTCATCGTCAAGATAGGGGATGGTGGCGATCAGACGTCCGCCATGCTTAACCCATTCCAGTAGTTGTTCGGTCTTCTCGATGCCGATGGTCTGGCGTTCGGTGGTAATCAACAGGGCATCCTGTGGGCCGGGCAGGGAGGTGATCTGATCCGGGTTCTCGATGCGTTGCGTGGCTATGCCCATTCGAGTCAGAAAACGCTCGGCCGCCAGCAGGGGGTAAGTGGCCGCTTCATTCTGTAGCCCGGTCTCGATCTCGACTTCTGTCTTGTACAGGTGACTCGCCAGGATGATGATCCAGGCCAGGAGCAGGCCCGTCAGGATATAGGCAATGATTCTGCCGGAGGTGGTCATGCCCCAGCCTCCGGCTCCGGAAAGACTCGAGCCCAGCTGGTGGCCAGTACTTCAAAGCCCTCATCGGCAGGAGGACGGTGGGCATAGGCGATGAACTGCCAGGCCTGAGTGAGTTGCCCAAGAAATTCATATCGTTCACCGGCAAGCAGGGTCCGGGTTGCACGCAGGATATCGGCTTCGGTGTCGCCCTCGTTGATCTCCAGGTCATGCGTGTTGACCAGGCGGCTGAGCATGGCCCGATACAACAGGCTCATGGCCTGACGGTGTTCACCAGCCGCCCACAGTCGTCTGGCCTCGGCAGGGATATCGTCGGGTAATGACTCCGGGCGGATATCCAGGCCCATGACGACATCGGGGGGAGGGGGGCGTTTGCCGGACGGGGTGGCAACCTCGTTAATGGCATCGCGATAGCGGTGGAGCAAATAGGCAATGGCGCCCAGTACGCCCAGAATGATCAGTGCCTTGATGATGCCGGCCAGCCCTTCAAAACTGAGCGCCGAGAGCCAGGAGTCTTCTTTCTCTTCCTCCTCGCCGAGGTCCCAGTCGAAGTCGCTAAAGCGCCATTGTTCTTCGGTATGGGTGGTGCCGAAGTCCGGATGCGACAGTACCTCCCGAATGACTCTGCCTGATTCGGTGACGGGCAGGGGCTCGGTGTGGACTTCTGCCTGAGCGGCGGGCTCAACGGCAATCAGGCCAAGCAACAGCAGGGCGGCCATGCCTCCCTGAGCCAGTGCCTTCAGGCGCTGCGCCATACGCCTGAAGATGAGCTCTATGTCCCAGCCTTCTAGCTCGGTACGTCGGTTGAGATAAAGCATAAAGCCAGAGGCGACATAAATAGGTTCCATCAGCGACAGGCTGATGAGGTAGAGAAAGTTGGACATCAGGTCCGCCCACCAGGGAGGGACATCCTCGAAAAAGGGTGACAGGACACCCAGGCCGATGTCCTGGGGCATGAGCAGGTAGATGAGGCCAAACAATGCAATGTTCAGGGCCAGTTCGATGTGCAGGCAGGTAATGGTGAGCCAGAAGGCCGGTGTCGATCCTCGAGCATGTAACACGCGCATGCGATGACCGCGTTTTTTGCCCTGGAGTCCTTCCAGTTGCATGACGGGTAGTCGAAAACTACGCGAGGGGTCGAGGCGGAACAGCGTCAGTTGCAGGAACAGGCCATTTTTCATAGCGCCGGGGAGGGCGCGCAGACTGGCCCGCGTATCGGGGATTTCACCAAACAGGCTGCGGCTGAGTATGTGCAGTACCAGGCGATCGTACAGGGGTTTGAGCCACCAGAGCAGGATCGGAACCACCCACAGGGCCTCGAACAGGAGGGTGTTAAAAACAATAAAGAGAGGGATCAGCAGGGCCAGCCAGGGCAGGTAGATCGCCTTCCAGTATTGCTGATAAACGCGCAGACCGAGATCCATGGCCTCCCAGGGGGACCGGGGCCGAATCTCGACCGTGATGTCATCCAGTTTCACGGTTGCGACCTCCGAGCAGGAAATAACCCAGCACCAGGACCCAGAAGATCAGGCCTACCACGTATTTGGTTTCCGGTGGAAATAAGGGGGAAGGTGACCAGAAGGCCTCGACCATGGCGGCGAGAAAAAACATGGCCGCCGTACCATACATAATCTCCACGGCATGGCGGGATTCTTCACGCAGGGCGCGTAGACGGGTGCGTCGGCCAGGTGCTATGACGGCGTAGCCCAGCATCAGCCCGGCGGTACCGGAGAGGACGATGGCATTGAGTTCCAGTGCGCTATGACCGGCGACAAAGGACCAGAAGGTACTGGTGTACCCGATCTGGGTCAGGTGACCCGCTACAGCGCCGATATAGGTGCCATTAAAGATCAGAAAGAAAAGGGTGCCCAGGCCGGCTGGCAGGCCCCCGGCAAAGGTACGAAAACCAATACCGGTGTTGTTCTTGATATAGAAACCGAACATCATGAGGTCGGTGTCCGACTGGCGATCCCAGGTGCGTCCGATGCGTTCTTCGCTGCCTGGGTTGTACATGGATTCCACCTGCCGCACCGTCTCACCATCGAGCACGGTATAGACAAAGTCAGGATGCACCTGAATGGCTCCCAGCATCATCAGAAAGGGCAGGTAAAACAATGCGGCACTGGCAAGAACAAAACGCCATTGCCGGCGTACACGCTGGGCAAAACCACCGGCAATGTAGGCCGTGATGGCACGTAGTGGGGTATGCCTGGCCTCGTACAGCTGCTGGTGTCCCCGTGTGACCAGTTGATTCAGTCGATCAATCAGCTGGCGACTGTAGAGGCGTGAGCGGGCCAGCGCGAGATCATGACAGGTGGCCCGGTACAGGGCAGGAAAGGCATCATGCTCATTGCCATCCCTGGCCGGTTTTTTCTTATCAGTCAGTAACTGTTCCAGTTTTTCCCAGTCGGCCTGACGGGTTCGAATAAAATGTTCCTGGTTCAAGAGGTCTTACCCCGTTCGCCGGCCAGCCAGTGTGCCATGCCACGCAGGGCGTCGACGGGGTGTTGCTGTTCTGTAATCAGTGGGCCCGTGAGTTCGGCCAGTTCCTGTGCGCGCTCCCCGGTCAGCATAAGGCTGCGCTCATCAAAAGCAAGCAGGGCCTGCTGCTCCTCCAGCTGGAGGGGAAAAGGGGGGCGCAGGGGTTGTGCGTCCGTTTGTTTCGCGGCCTGCCGGGGCTTTTCAGAATATATCACCAGGGTACCAGCGGCATGATCGCCCAGTCGTTTGAAATCTCGGCTCATGATCATACTCACCAGGCCAAAGCCATAGAGCAGGGGCAGGAAGTCAGCGACACGAAGCAGGTTTCGGATCATCGAGGCCCCCCAGCTAATCGGTGTTCCGTCATCATGTATGACCATTAGCCCCATGGCACTCTTACCGGGTGTCTTTCCACCGCGTTTGACCTCAAAGATCACCCAGTAGAACCATTCGATAAAGAAGGTCAGGACCAGCAGCAGGCCCAGACCGGTTTTTCCCAGCGGTACCAGCAGGGTGCCCAGGATGATATACATCAGGCCACGTATCAGGGTGTCGATGACCCAGGCCAGCGCCCGGCTGACCAGGCCCGCAACGGGTAAATGCAGGGCAATGCCCTCGGGTGTCTCGACTGGATGAATGGTATCCAGCATGGTCTTTCGAATCTGATTCATTAGCCTGGCCTGAGTGCACCCGTACAGTCGATGCTGTAGGCAGTGCGTTTCGGGTCATCCAGATTGACGGCCGTCAGTGATCCACCCCATACGCAGCCGGTATCCAGGGCAATGATGCCTGTCTGCCTGAGTAGCCCAAGGGTTGACCAGTGCCCAAAGATGATCTCCTTCTTGCGGCTGCGTCGTTCCGGAACCTCAAACCAGGGCATTAGCCCCTCGGGTTGCGTACCAGGCGCGTATTTTTCCTTCAGGTTCAGCGTGCCATCCGCGGTGCAGTAACGCAGTCGGGTCAGCGCGTTAATAATGAACCGATAACGGGGCCAGCCACTGAGTTCCTTGTTCCAGATGACAGGTTCATTGCCATACATCTGCTGAAACAGGTCGGGATGCTGTTCAGAGCGAAGAATCGCTTCAACCTCGGAGGCATACTGAACCGCTTTTTTGGGCTTCCATTGAGGTGGAAGACCCGCATGCACCAGTAGTTGTTTGCGTTCTTTTTCGTAGTGAATCAGGGGGCGATGACGCAACCAGTGCAGCAGTTCATCCCGGTCCGGGGCCTCGAGGATACTCGTCAGGGTGTCTTTTTTCCTGGGGGGATGGTTTACGGTTGCCAGGGCCAGCAGATGCAGATCGTGATTGCCCAGTACACAGATAGCGCTCTTTCCCAGCCCCTTGATAAAACGCAGCGTTTCTAATGACCGGGGACCGCGATTGACCAGGTCGCCAACGAACCAGAGGGTGTCCTGGCCAGGCTCAAAATGAATTTTTTCCAGTAGTTGCAGGAGTTCATCATAGCAACCCTGTATATCGCCGATGGCGTAGGTGGTCATTCTTCATCCGTGTTTTATTTGTTGAGTAATAGTATCAGGAGGGGGCAGCGGTTTTGAAGTCGGACTTTATAGGGCTTTAGTCTTAGATTGGGTTTATATTGAACAGGTGTGCCCCGGTTTTTGGCTTATTATCAGGGGGGAATGATAAATCCTGGCACGGGCCAGGTTTAAAGTGAGAGTGAGCGTATGAAATCCATAGTGGACTTTATCAAATCGACCCTGATCGGTGGCTTCTTTGTCATCCTGCCCACGCTGATCATCTATCTGTTGTTGAAGGAGACCTTTGGTGTTGTGCTGGCCCTGACCTCGCCGATCATCGATCTGATGCCTGCAAACTGGATGGAAGAGGGCATGGCACCTCAGTTGGTCGCATTGCTGTTATTGATCCTGATCTCTTTTATTCTTGGGGTGGTTTTACGTTACAGCCTGACACAAAAATTAGTCGAAGGCTTTGAAGAAAAACTACTGAACAAGTTACCCGGTTATACGATTATTCGCAGCCTGACGCGTCGATTTAGTGGTCAGGAAGAGGACGAGGCCTTTCGTCCCGCCCTGATGGCGATGCCCATGGAGAGTCAGGCCGTGGTGTTCGTCATCGCGGAGCATGCCAATGGAGATTTCACTGTACTGGTGCCGGCCTCACCCACTCCGGGTGTGGGTAATCTTCTGATCGTGCCGGCAGAACGCATCCAGTTGCTGAATGTCTCTACGGCCGCAGTCTTCGACGCGCTATCACGATGGGGTGAGGGGCTAGAGGATGTCCTTTCAGCTACAGAAAAGGGTTAATGCCTGCCAGGGCCGATACGGCAGGATGATTTAACGATTAAGCAAAGATATGCGCTTTAGTCATCGCCAGTGATCTGGGGGAATAGATGGCCAGGATGCCTTACCCAGATCACCAGCGATTGATATTCAAAACTTATTTGAAGTTGTACAGATAACCCACGCTGATGAAGTCGACGTTATCATTAATCTGGGTATACTCAACATCCAGAATGCCCTTCTTACCCAGGCGTATGCCGGCACCCACACCCGCGCTAAGGCTCAGGTCGCTGTCATTGGGGTCATCCCAGTAGGCCACACCCATCTTGGCCTTCACACCCACCTTACCTTCGGTGCGGAACACGGCATATCCGGCGGCACTAAACAGGTCCCAGTCGGTATCGGCACCGACCTCGCCATCTTTTACCGTGAGGCCCAGTTCTGCTTCCCATGACAGGTAGCGCTGTATCGGTGCACCGACGACACCCGCAATATTAATCGCAGAATCGTTGTCCTTGCCATCGGGTTTCATAAATCCACCCTTACCACCATAGTAAAGGCTGCTGGCGCTAAAGCCTCCTGAGGCCTTCTCTTCAGCCAGGGCGGGCGTGGTCAGGATGAATGCAGCGAGTGCAGCACTAAGGATTCTTCTCATGATGATAACCCCCCAAGGATATCTTCAGCTTGTGATTAGGAGTGTGTGTCCAGGCCAGCAATACTGTACTTTTGGACAGGAGGGGTATTCTCTGCCTTGACGTAGCCAAAGAATGTGAGCCATTTCACGTTTCGTTCACGAGGAAATACCTGATGCTCAGCATCGGCAGGAGCCTTGTCTGAAACTTAAATATCTGGAAGGGCAGGGCATGTCGTTACTTTTGTCCCGGCATCTCCATTAACTCAGACACCTCCAGTGACCCACCGATCTCAAGAAAGGGGCAGGCCCTGGCTATCGTTAGTGCCGATTCCATGGAGTCGGCTTCGATGATCGTATAACCCGACATGGCCGTCGTTCCTCCGCTGGTAACGGTCCCGTCGGGATTTACCGTGCAGGTGTCCTTAAGTGGGTTGGCCGGACTCACCACGGCATCACCCAGTGAAGAGAGCCAGTCCATGTATTTCGAAAAATGCTTTTGCCCTTCCTCGGGGCTGGATGGCTGATTGCCACCCAGGTAAACAATAATGTATTGAGACATGCGCTTATACCCTGAATAACGACCGAAGTCGGAGAGTCGTGGGTGTCTTATAGTCGATTTTCGCGCTTTCTGTACCCCGGGATTATTGAATTTCTGCCCTCCAGGCGATGAGGCAGGCGCTATTGTTGCTTGCAGTGGGATCAGGTCCCCATCAGGGCCTTCTCTGTCAACATCAGGGCGCCGCTGACCAGCAGGGGTGCGGTGACAATGACAATCTTCATTGCCGGGCCGGAAAACAGGGTCAGCTGTGTGTTGGCCAGCCAGGTCGATTCTGAGGGAGCCGTCTCGGACAGAGTGGATGTTTCATCCTGGTAGAGCTGTCTGGCCTGATGGGTCAGGATCCAGCCAGGCGGCAAAAACAGCAGGAGTAGTGAGAGTGAATTACTCGTGCCCAGGAATAGTGTGACGCCCCTTTGTAGCTCTCGCAGCAGTCTGGCCCCATCACCATGCGTGGCGGAGAGCACTTGTGCAAACCAGCTGTATTGGCTCAGGTAATAGAGGGCAATGGCAGTGAACAGGGCGGAGCCCATCAGTAGCAGTAAACGAAAATGCGTAAAGCGCCTTGCCAGTCTTTTGTTATCGGAAGTTGCCTGAATCGAAATGAGCGTCAGCACGAGCAAGGCGATGATGAGAAAGACGTTGGCAATAAAGACCAGTGCAGGCAGCCATTGCTCGATGACACTGAATATATTGAGGGTGGCCTGAGAATAGTAGGGCTGGAAGATCAACAGCAGGTAGCG
>JANTGN010000017.1 GCA_024762895.1 Thiotrichales bacterium | reverse complement strand
CGGCCATTGAAGATCAGGCTGATGGCCGGGTTGAAACTATTCTGGGTCTTGCCCGCACCCGTCTCACGGGGTTCTTTTTCCAGGGCATCCAGCCTTTGCTGCATCTCCTCGATCTGCACCTCATACTGACTGGAAAGATTATCCAGATCTTTTTGAAGGATGGCCGTATCCTCTTCCGCCATGGCCGGAAATGCCAGCACAGCTGACATTATAAACAGCGTTTTTTTCATTAGAATTTCCTCTAAAAACACAACATAAAGCATTGTTTAACAAAGCTTTAATAAGAGTTACATGTTAATAGAGGTATACGGGCGGTGCTCGCTGGTGAAAGGCATACTGCCGAGGAACAAAAACACTCGTGACCGTAGACACGCTTTTTGGCTGGCCGGTCTTAATAAGATTGACCAGCGGAAGGGCTGGAGTAATACCATTACCCTGCTGATGATCCGCATGATCTAATACATCGCAATACGAGCCCTGCTGATGGAACGCATGTTCACTGGCATGGGCCGTGATCAGTGCCTGCACAAAGACCTGTGCCAGCAGGAACAACACGGTAACCCAGAGTTTCGTATTTAATTGATGCCGCAGCGTTTGCATGGCCGCTACGATATCAGATTGTCTGATCACCTTACCAGATGATTTTCACAGAACCCGGATGCTGCTAAACATGCAGGGGTTGCTGAGACTCCCAGCATTCTGAACCAACCCATGTAAAACGTATTTCATCGCGACTTTCAGGGTAAAAAAAAGCCCCGGTTTGAACCGGGGCCTTTCTGGTCTAACCAGGCGATGACTCAGGAAGCAGGTGCTTCTTCCTCTGCCACGGCCTTCATGCTCAGGCGCACACGGCCCTGTTTATCGATCTCTAGTACCTTGACCTTGACCACATCGCCTTCTGAAAGCTTGTCGCTAACGTTCTCGACACGCTCTTCTGAGATCTGGGAGATGTGTACGAGACCATCTTTACCAGGCAAGACGGTCACGAAGGCACCGAAGTCCATGATACGGGCAACCTTACCCTCATAGATCTTGCCGACCTCGATATCTGCGGTGATCTCTTCAATGCGACGACGGGCCTCTTCACCAGCCGACTTATCGACAGAGGCAATCTTGATGCTGCCATCGTCATCAATGTCGATAGAGGCACCGGTCTCTTCGGTGATCGAACGAATCACGGCACCGCCCTTACCGATCACGTCACGGATCTTGTCCGGATTGATCTTCATGGTGATGTAGCGTGGCGCATACTCGGACAGCTCTTCGCGATGCGTGCTGATCACTTCATTCATTTTCTCGAGGATATGCAGACGACCTTCTTTGGCCTGATCCAGGGCAGCCCCCATGATTTCCTTGGTGATGCCATCGATTTTGATATCCATCTGCAGTGCGGTCACACCCTCAGTGGTACCCGCCACCTTGAAGTCCATATCACCAAGATGATCTTCATCACCCAGGATATCGCTCAGAACGGCAAAACGGTTCTCTTCCTTGATCAGACCCATGGCAATCCCAGCAACCGGGGCCTTCAGTGGAACACCTGCGTCCATCAGGGACAGGCTGGTTCCGCAGACGGAGGCCATGGAGCTCGAACCATTAGACTCGGTGATCTCTGATACGACACGAATGGTGTACGGGTATTCCTCTTCGCTCGGCATGACCGCCATCACACCACGCTTGGCAAGACGGCCATGACCGATCTCGCGACGCTTGGGTGAACCGACAAAACCGGTCTCCCCTACGCAGAATGGTGGGAAGTTGTAGTGCAGCATAAAGGAATCCTTACGCTCACCTTCCAGGGCATCGATGATCTGTGCGTCACGCTGAGTTCCCAGAGTGGCTGCTACCAGTGCCTGGGTCTCACCACGCGTAAACAGTGCTGAACCATGGGTACGAGGCAACACACCAACACTGACATTGATAGGACGGACACTTCGGGTATCACGTCCATCGATACGTAGCTCGCCCGAGAGAATACGACCACGAACGACCTTCTTCTCAATCTTACCGAACACGCCCTTCACTTCATCAGCGGCAGGTGCACCTTCGGCATCGGTAGCCAGTTTGGTAACGACCTGCTCACGCAGTTCTGCCACCTTGTCCTGGCGAGCCATCTTTTCCGCAATCTGGTAGGCATCATGCAGTGCCTGGCCAACCTCGGCATCGACGGCACTGATCAGGGCATCGTTGTCGGCAGGGGCTGTCCAGTCCCAGGCAGGGTTCCCCACCTCTTCGGCCAGTTCCTTGATGGCCTGAATGGCGATCTGCATCTGTTCATGACCAAAGATGACTGAGTCCAGCATCGTGGACTCGGGCAGGATGTCTGCCTCGGATTCCACCATCAGCACGGCATGTTCGGTACCGGCAACGACCAGATCCAGCTTCGATTCCTTGATCTTACTCATGGAAGGATTCAGGACCAGTTCGCCGTCGATATAACCGACGCGCGCTGCACCCACAGGGCCGGAGAAAGGCATTCCGGAAATGGCGACTGCGGCAGACGAGCCCAACAGGGCCGGAATATCCGGATCGATCTCTGGATCAACGGAAAGTACGGTCGCGATGACCTGGACTTCGTTGGTGAACCCCTTTGGAAACAATGGCCGCAGAGGACGATCGATCAGGCGTGAGGTCAGGGTCTCTTTTTCAGAGGGGCGACCTTCGCGCTTAAAAAAACCGCCGGGAATTCGACCGGCGGCATAGACACGTTCCTGATAATTGACGGTCAGCGGAAAGAAATCACGACCGGGATCGGCCTCTTTCTTACCTACCGCGGTAACCAGCAGGGTCGTATCGCCCATACTGATCTTGACCGCACCACTGGCCTGACGGGCGATCTCACCCGTCTCCATGGTGACGGTATGCTGTCCGTACTGAAAACTCTTTTTGATTATGGTCACAGGTTTATTTCACCTCAATTAGCGACGCAGGCCGAGACTTTCGATCAAAGTCTGATAACGTTCCTGATCCTTTTTCTTCAGGTAATCCAGCAACTTACGGCGGGAGTTTACCATCTTCAGAAGACCACGGCGTGAATGGTGATCATGTTTATGTTTAGCGAAATGCGCGGTCAGATCGTTGATACGTGTAGTTAACAAAGCTACCTGTACCTCCGGTGACCCGGTATCGGACGCATCCCGCTGATATTTCTTTACAACTTCCGACTTCTGTTCAGCAGATAAAGACATCGTTCTCCAAAGCTCCAGATTCAAGGTTAAAAATGAGGGGCGGATTCTAACATGCCCGGGGGGTAACTATCCATGCAAAATCAGCCGTTTCGGGGCGATTAGGCCATCTTCGGTGGGTTTGCCCAGTCCCAGGAAGCGATCCTCGCCCTGATAGAGGCGAAACAGGTCGCTGTCAGGCAGGGAATTGACCTGTACAAACTGCCCCATGGTCAGTTTTTTAGCCCTTTCTTCATCCAGATAAATGGCCGGAATATGTGACAAGGCGGCGTCGATCGGAGTCAGGCAGGCATCCAGGGCATCAAACCCCTGTTCGGCCAATGTCTCCAGCTCCTCAAGGGTCCACATTATGGGATTCAGGTAGGGGCTCACGCCTGTTCGACGCAGATAATCCACATAGGCGCCGCAAGACAGGGCCTCACCGATGTCCTCCACCAGGCTGCGTATGTAGGTGCCCTTGGAGCAGCCAACGCTCAGCCTCAGGCGGCCCTGTTCCCTGCCCGTTAATTCGAGTTTATAGATCGTGATACGGCGAGGCTCTCTGGCGACCTCCTTACCCTGGCGGGCCAGCTCATAGAGCCTGCGACCATCTTTCTTTAAGGCCGAATACATGGGAGGCACCTGGTCGATATCGCCACGAAATCGCTCCAGTACGGCCTCGATCTCGGCATCACTGAGCTCTGGCACCGGACGTTGATCAAACTTATCGCCCTCGGCATCCCCTGTGGTACTGCGCGCCCCTAGCTGGGCTACGGTTTCATAATACTTGTCGGAATCCAGCAAATAGGATGAGACCTTGGTGGCCTCACCCAGACACAGGGGTAATAATCCTGTGGCCAGCGGATCCAGGCTACCGGTATGTCCGGCCTTAGTCGCGTTAAAGAGATGTTTGACCTTTTGCAGGGCCTGATTCGAACTCAGCCCCAGGGGTTTGTCCAGCAGCACAATGCCATGGACCGAACGTCGGTCTTTACGCTTGCGGGACATCAGAGAATTAGATCAGGAATCGTCTTCAGAATCTGAAAAATGCGACTGGCGGTCACGATTGATGGCTTCATCAATCAACTGATCAATGCGGTTACCCTTGAGCTCCGTATCGTCATAGAGGAATCGTAGCTCGGGGACGACCCGTAGACGCATGGCATGTCCGAGTTCACGGCGCAGGAATCCAGCGGCACGATCCAGGCCCTTCTGAGTCTGGGTGATGATATCGCCCTCACCCAGCACCGAGTAAAAGACCCTGGCCACCGACAGGTCCTTGGTGACCTCGACATCGGTAATCGTCACCATGCCGATGCGCGGATCCTTGAGCTTGCGGATCTGCTCCGCAAGCTCTCTTCGGATCTGCTCACCAACACGCAGCGCACGTGAAAATTCCTGGCCCATAGAACGTTGCTACCTGACCCTTAGATCTCACGCGCCACTTCGGTACGTTCGAAGTTTTCGATTTGATCGCCAGGCTTGATGTCGTTGTAGTTCTTCACCGCGATACCACATTCGGTACCGGACTGAACCTCATTGACATCGTCCTTAAAGCGACGCAGGGATTCCAGTTCGCCTTCAAAGATAACCACGTTATCGCGCAGGACGCGGATCGGATTACCGCGTTTCACCATACCGTCCACAACGATACAACCGGCAACGGCGCCAAAGGCAGACGATTTAAAGACGTCCTTAACCTCGGCCAGCCCGATGATCTCTTCACGCACTTCTGGCGACAACATACCGGACATGGCCTTTCTGACGTCTTCAATGACATCATAGATAATGCCGTAATAGCGAATATCCACCTCTTCAGACTGAGCCAGGCGCTTGGCTGTCGCATCGGCACGCACATTAAAACCAATCACGGCGGCTCCAGAAGCGAGGGCCAGCTGCACATCAGATTCGTTGATACCACCCACGCCGGATGAGACGACCTTGACACGCACCTCGTCGGTAGACAGCTTATTCAGTGCGTCGGTCAGGGCCTCTGCACTACCCTGCACATCGGATTTCAGCAAAACATTAATGGTTGGTATTTCACCATCGCGCATCTGGTTGAACATATTCTCCAGCTTGGCTGCCTGCTGAGCCGCCAGCTTGGATTCACGCTGCTTGGCCTCACGGACATCCGCGACCTCACGTGCCTTTTTCTCATTGGCCACCGTGATTACATCGTCACCCGCATCGGGTACGCCAGAAAGCCCCAGCACGACAACAGGCATGGATGGTCCGGCCTCATCGACCTGCTCACCGTTTTCATTGAACATGGCGCGCACACGACCAAATTCTCTACCGCTAAGCACGATGTCGCCACGCTTGAGCTTGCCACTTTGAACCAGGATGGTGGCTACCGGGCCTCGCCCCTTATCCAGGGCCGATTCCACCACAACACCAGAGACCGTACCGTAATCTGGCGCGGTCAGTTCAAGCAGTTCGGCCTGCAGATGAATCGCTTCCAGCAGGTCGTCCACGCCTTCTCCGGTGTGTGCGGAGACCGGGACGAACTGTACATCACCACCCCAGTCTTCCGGGATAATCTCATGCTGGGCCATGTCACCCTTGACACGCTCTGGGTCTGCCTCGGGCTTATCCATCTTGTTGATGGCAATGATTATGGGCACCTCGGCCGCCTTGGCGTGATTAATCGCCTCGATGGTCTGGGGCTTCACACTATCATCGGCCGCCACCACAATGATGACGATATCGGTCACCTTGGCACCGCGGGCACGCATGGAGGTAAACGCGGCATGGCCCGGTGTATCAAGGAAGGTAATCCCACCCGGTACCGAATCGATATGATAGGCACCGATATGCTGGGTGATACCGCCGGCTTCACCGGCTGTTACCTTGGTACTGCGTATGTAATCCAGCAACGAGGTCTTACCATGATCAACATGGCCCATGATGGTCACCACGGGCGAACGTGGTTTGCGCTCACGCTCGTCTGGGGCTGAGTCCACCTCGGCAGTTAATACCGATTCGGCATCCATGGCCTGTTTCTGATAGGCCTTATGGCCCATTTCTTCTACCACCAGCATGGCCGTATCCTGATCCAGGACCTGGTTGATAGTAGCCATGACGCCCATGCCCATCATGACCTTGATCAGTTCAGGGGCCTTGACCGCCATCTCTTTAGCCAGGTCACCAACGGTAATGTTTTCTGGTATGGCTACTTCCTTGACTACCGGTTCTGTGGGCATGGCAAAACCATGCTTTCCGGGTGTGGTGACAGGTTCCGGTCTGGCCGCACGTCCGGATCTGGAACGACGCCCCTTACCTGAGGTGACATGGAGTTCCTTACGGCCATAACGGGTATCCTGCTGACTAGCCGCAGCGCCCTTGCCTTTCTTTTTCCCCTTACCCTTAGCACCGGTATCACCCTTGATTTCGGCAACTTCACGGGCGACCTCGGCCTCTTTAGCAGCCTCTTCGGCCTTTTTACGCTCTGCCTCTTCGGCGGCCTTTTTCTGGGTAGCCTCTTCCTCGGCCTTCTGGCGCTCGGCTTCGGCCTGGGCCTCTTCCTCGGCCTTTTGCTGGGCTTCTACTTCGGCTTCCCTGGCTTCCTTATCATGAACCTTGGCCTCCTCGGCTTGCTGACGCGCTATTTTTTCCTGTTCAAGCGCCAGGCGTTCGGCTTCGGCCTGCCTGGCCAGTTGTTCGACCTTGCTCACGGGTCTTTCAGCGGGAGCCTGTGCTGTCGTAACCTCAGATTCGGGTTCTTCGACCTCGGCCGCTGGCTTGACGACGGTCCGTTTTTTACGTATCTCGACATTCACCGCCTTGGTACGACCCGCGGCACCACCAGAAGGCACCTTGATCTCTGTCGTCTTCTTACGACGCAGCGTGATTTTCTTTTTGCCGGCAGCCGCCTTGCCATGCGACTGTCGCAGGTATTCCAGCAGCTTCATCTTTTCATCATCGCTGATCATCTGATCAGCACCGGAGACTGATACACCGGCTTCTTTCATTTGTTCCAGCAGACGCTCAACTGGAGTGCCTACTACTTCGGCCAGTTGTTTGACACTTACATCAGACATTGGCAATTCCTCCGTTAAGCTATAGTTATTCGCCCTGTTCCGCTTCTTCGAACCAGGGGGCTCTGGCCAACAGGATCAGTTTTCCTGCAGCCTCTTCGTCCATGCCTTCAATATCGGTCAGGTCATCGACGGATAGTTCAGCCAGATCTTCCTGCGAGCATACGCCGCGCGCAGCCAGTTCAAAAGCGAGTTCGCGGCTCATACCTTCCAGGCTGAGCAGGTCTTCCTGCGGCTCGTTTTCATCTATCTTCTCTTCGACCGCAATGGCCTGGGTCAATAGTGCATCACGAGCGCGACCCTGCAGTTCTTCGGCTATTTCTTCATCAAACTCTTCGATGGCCACCATCTCTGCCAACGGCACATAGGCCACCTCTTCGACAGAGGTAAAACCTTCCTGAACCAGGATGGCCGCAACATCTTCGTCCACATCCAGTTGTTCCATGAACAGGGCCTCAATCTCCTTGGCCTCAGCCTCGGATTTTTCACTGGCCTCACTGGTACTCATGACGTTCAGTTCCCAGCCGGTCAACTGACTGGCCAGTTTAATGTTCTGGCCGTTACGACCGATGGCCTGAGACAGCTTGTCTTCCTCTACCGCAATATCCATGGAGCGACGATCCTCATCCACCACGATGGACTGGACCTCGGCAGGTGACATGGCATTGATGACATACTGTACGGGGTCCTCATCCCAGAGGATGATATCGATGCGTTCACCGGCCAACTCGTTAGAAACGGTCTGAACACGCGATCCACGCATACCGACGCAGGCACCAACAGGATCCAGACGTGGATCGTTCGACAAGACGGCAATCTTGGCACGCAGCCCGGGGTCTCTGGCGGCGCCCAGGATCTCGATCAGGTCCTGCCCTACCTCAGGCACCTCAAGCTTAAACAGCTCGACCAGAAACTTAGGATCGGTACGGCTAACGAACAGCTGGGGGCCACGCAGTTCAGAACGAACCTCGCGCAGATAACCGCGCAGCCGGTCTCCTGGGCGGACGGCCTCTCTGGGGATCATCTCTTCCCTGGGGATAAAGGCCTCGGCATTGTTACCCAGGTCGATATAGATGCCACTACGTTCGATGCGCTTGACGGTGCCCATGATCAGTTCGCCTACGCGATCCTGATAGGCATCGACCACCTTGCCGCGTTCGGCCTCACGCACCTTCTGCACGATCACCTGTTTTGCGGTCTGTGCAGCAATACGGCCGAACTCGACCGATTCCATGGGCTCTTCAATGAAATCGCCCACCTGGATATCGGGATTATCCTTTACCGCATAGCTGTAGAGGATCTGGTGTTCGGGTGACTCAAATTCGGGGTCTTCATCGTCCAGGACCTCCCAGCGACGAAAGGTCTCATAATCACCATCTTCGCGATCGATACTGACTCGCACATCGATATTGCCACCGTGTTTCTTACGGGTAGCCGTGGCCAGTGCGGCCTCAATCGCCTCAAAGATTATATTCTTGTCTACACCCTTCTCGTTGGAAACCACGTCCGCAACAAGCAAAATCTCTTTGTTCATTACCAGCCTCTCCAAGCCTTTATGCTTCTATTCATACCTTTAACCGGGTTCTGTGGATTGCCTCGAAAGGGATTTCCACCGTCACCCCGTCATGATCCAGTTCCAGATGATCTTCGGTGATCCCCTTAATCAGGCCCACATAGTTCCTCTGATCCTGTACCGGCCATTTCAGCCGTACCTTTACCCGCTGACCGATGTACTGCTGATACTGCTCGGGATAAAACAACACCCGCTCCAGGCCAGGCGATGACACCTCGAGGGTGTAAGCCACCGGAATCGGGTCTTCCACGTCCATGACACCACTGATCTGGTGGCTGACCCGGGAACAATCATCCATGCTCACCCCGTCCTCGCTGTCGATAAATACGCGCAACAGGGCGCTGTTCTTCTGTGGGCGGTATTCGATACCCCACAGCGTACAGCCCAGGCCCTCGACCACGGGCCGGATCAGTGCTTCCAGATTGAGCGGATCTTCCTGCATACCTCGACAAACACCTGTGCAAAAAACAAAAAAGGGCCTGAAGGCCCGTTTACGTAGCAAAAAGGCCCCATCTGGGGCCTTTTTGTTATTTAACTGGTATTGGCGCGCCCAATATGCGCTTTACGCGTCGCCCTAAAAACCCGGCAAACGCACCAATTGCAGGCGTATTCTACACAGGGCAGGGGCTATTTACAAACAAACGAATAAAATGGCTCAATAAACATCATTTTGTACATCAATAACATCCGGCAATCCATTGTATTACATCGATTATAGGCCTTTCTGAGTATTTGAGTATGCCAGAATATGAGCACCCAACAAACACCCTGTTAATGCGCAAATCACATCACACGCCCCAACCCGTCCGATCGTCTACATGTTCGCATCAATAATTCATTTCTATTTAAACCAGCCTTTATGCCAGAATAACAGCACCAACCCCAGGGCCAGCGTCCCCATAAAACCCAGGGCCATGGGGTATGCATAGGGATACTTCAATTCGGGCATATCCTCAAAGTTCATGCCGTAAATACCCGTGAACAGCGTTAGTGGCAGGAAGATCGCAGAGATTACGGTCAGCATGGCAAGCCGGTGGTTGGTGTTTTCCTGCTGGTTCATCGCATAACGCTGCCGAAGAATCTCAAGGCGGGTCTCAACACGATCAAGATCCCGGTCCAGGTTATGGATAATGGAGGTTACATTATGAAAATAACCACTTCCAGCCAGATTGAGTACGGGTGTATCGATTAAACCAAGCATGTCCAAACAGGTGGCCTGTTCACTGACGATGCCATCCAGCGATCGAATCACACCACTGAGATCCAGAATCTCTTCGAGTTCCACATCATCAGGCTCTTTGTCCATCCGCTCTTCCAGACTGCGGACCTTCGAACGCTGCTCAGCGTATGCCTGCATGAGTTGTGACGACAGTGCGACCAGGAGTGTATAGACCAGTCCTGGGATACTTGCCTCCTGTAAGGGTATCTCCTTTAAGAGCGGCATACCCGATCTCACCTTTTCGCCCACTATCGACGGATACAGGGTAATGCACAGGTTTTTCATACACAGGAAGATAAGCTGCTGCTCATAGACGATGTCACCATGCCAATAGACAGGGATCTGAAAAAGGACCTCCTGCGGCAGCGGTATGACCCGGGTGCTGTCTATCTGTTCGGTGCCGAGCGTAATGGCCAGTTCACTGATCTGGAATTGCTGTAACCAGGCGATCAGCTCCTCCCCCTGGTACTCCTCCACGTCGACCCAATATTGCCCTACTCCACGTTGCAAGCCATCGAGTACGGTCTCCAGCGAGGTTTCGCTCAATCGGCCCTCGTCCAGGATCTTAAAACAGGTCAGAATCATGTCAGCCCTTGATATTTATCATTACGTTGATATTAGTAACGGATGAGATCCGTATCTACCCAACATGTCAAAGCATGGCATCTATGGGCAGAATACGCATGACCTGCACCGCTAATTTTTGCCAGAACCCGGCATAGGGCTCATCCTCGAAGACAACCTCCTTGCCCGCCTCCTGGCCAACCCAACGCAGGGACTCCCTGCCCTGTTCATCGGTGACCAATTCCACCCTGAACGCCACCTTGGCCACATTTTTATCAAAGTTATCGGCGGTCTCGGCGGCCAACTCGGGCTGATAAAATAGGATACCGATCTCATTATTGATGAACAAAGAACGTTGATCGAAATTAAATGAACCGACGAACATGGCCTTGTGATCAAAGCCCATGGTCTTGGCGTGCAGACTGGATTTACTCAGGCCCGGTAACCAGGTAAATAGCTTGCTCTCTGCCTTTTTCAATTGCTCGTTCAGTTCATAGAGCTGTACGCCACAACGCAGGAGTTGTTTTCGGTGCCTGATATAGCCCGTATGCACGGCGGAGACATCATTGGAGGCCAGTGAATTGGTCAGGATATGCACCTTGACCCCATTCTGACTCAAGTCACACAAGGCATCGGCTGCCCGCTGACCCGGCACGAAATAGGGTGAGACCAGGGTATATTCCTCGGTTGTGTTCAGGATATAAGGCGCCAACTGGGAAATCAGCAGGCCATCCTTCCAGTTCTCGGCCTTGTCCAGCTTATCCGGGGAATCATGGATCACGGCGGCCTTTGCAAAGGAGAATTCGGCTGTATGCGCCTTCAGCGCCTTTGCAAATGGCGAGTTATACAAGGCATCGATATAGGCCGAAGTCTGTTTCTCTGCATAAAACGCATCCATATCCTTGCGTAGCTGCTCCAGTGACATGATTTCGGCATCCGGCATCAGCGTGGTCACCGGGTAGGCGTGTTCACTGTTCCAGTACTGGTCGAATTCAGTGGACACATCCGGCACCACAGGTCCGATGGCCATGACATCCAGGTCGCTGAAGGCCAGATTGGGGTCCGCATCGAAATACTCATCACCGATATTGCGGCCACCCACGATGGTGGCCTGGTTATCGACCGTAAAGGTCTTGCTATGCATGCGGTGATTGACCGTCTTCAGGCGGGTCAGGAACTGCAGGTTCTTCGAATGCCCGCGTACGAACGGATTGAAGAGGCGAACCTCGAATGACGGGTGTGAATCCAGGCTCAACCAGATATCATCAGCCTCTCCACCATACATATCATCGATCAGCATGCGAACACGTACCCCACGGTCCGCCGCATCCAGCAGCTCATTGATCAGCAGTCGGCCAACGGTGTCCTGGTGGAACATGTAATACTGGACATCGATGCTGCGCTCAGCCAGACGCGCCAGCCCCGCCCTGCCCACAAAGGCATCCAGGCCACGCTTTAACAGATAGACGCCAGATAACTCCGGGTGCGCCTGTAACTGAGATTTGAAGGCCATGCCCAGGCTGGTAAGTTCACCGTCGTCGATCACATGGGAAGGGTTTTTATTACTATTGTCGGGAAGACGCGTCAGAAACCCCAATAAGACAAATGCAAGGACCGCAGCAATGACAGTAAATAAAAAATACCTGAGTTTCATCTATTTATCCCCTGGTTTGTATTGCCCAATCACTCACTACCTAAGAAACCTCTGGTCTATTCATGAACACGTATCTTGCGCCTAAAATATTCAACTTCTGCATCGCCTCAAAGCGCCTGTTGTTGGTGCACATCTTCCTATTACGCGCGATTCGCGCCTCGCCTAAGAGCGCCTACTTTTGGTGAATCTAAACATTTAAGATCACAATCTACTGCGTCCTGAATAAAATCAGAGGCTCCCTGATTAGAACTATAGTAATCTTACAATATTCCCGCATATATGACATGGAGAAACCGGACCATGAGCCAGCTTTTTTTTGCACTGTATAAATTATTCAAGGCGATCTTCCACAGCACTCAGGATCCAGAGTTTCGCGGGCTGTTGATGCTGACTGTCATACTACAGATCAGTGGCACCTTCTTCTATGCCCATGTTGAAAACTGGGCTTATCTCGATGCCCTGTATTTCTGCGTGATGACCATGTCCACCATCGGTTATGGCGACCTCACACCAACAACACCCCTGTCCAAAATATTCACTATAATTTATTCATTGATCAGTATAGGCGTATTCGTCGGTGTGGTCACAAAGATCGCGCATGTGATGATTCAGGGCAAGCACCGACACCCAATAAAATCTGCCAAGCCGCAGTGACTGTACCTGAAAGGACCAAGACCTGGCAGACCTGGTGTTTAATTCACACTATGCTTGACCATGAACATTAAGAGACCTCATGGCTGGTACGATATACATCTTCGAACATAAAGACAGACCCGGCCTGATCCACGTTGGCATGACCAAGGGCAGCGTCCATGAGGAGCGCATGACGTTCAGCCGAATTGCAGGGCTGAAGGAAAAGCCTCGCCTCTATGCCCGTATCAAGGTCCAGAAACCGCGTCGGCTTCTGAGGACTTTGCTGATCAGCCTCGCCCCCTACCGAGTCACGCGTCATTTCCACCGTATGGACCCCGATCAGGCGACTGATCTGATGATCTATCTGGCCAACCGCAAAGGCCGTATCCAGTCCATCGAAACGGTTTGGTCAACGATCTCGGCGGAGGACCAGACCTTCATGCGCCTGATGGCCAGGGCCAGGGAATTAACGCGAAATAAAAAATACCGGAAGAAGAAAGGCGCTGCTACGGTCATTGATATCCGCAAGGCCAAAAAAGGGAAAAAGGGCAAGAAGACAAAGTATTTCCGAGTGCCTTAAAATTTTGGGCTGACCATCAATACAGGAAGGATTCAGTCGGGTAAATCGGATTACGTGACGTTACACCTAAATACCGTTCATGAGATGAAACCCTGACTTACTGCAACCGCCAAACGATGTTGGCGGTTGCAGCCACAGACAGTCTTAATGACTAAAGGTGTAACGCTGACAACCCTTATAACAAGGCGGCGTCTTTAACCACATCTTGCCACTGGTCGCCATGTCATGCCCTACCTTAAACAACGCCTTCATGTAGGCGGTATCGAAGGGCTCAGTAGACTCCACATCGAAATCATCGGGAATATAAGTGAGGTTATAATCCAGGCCGTCACGCTGGGTCTCAAGGAAGATACGATAGAGATCGCCGATGCCCTGGGTACGGATCAGAGAAGAAACCGCAGCAGCCGATATGGGAAAAATCTTATTCGGTATCGTCTTCTTTTCTGTTGTCAGTATCGCATTGCGAATGATGAAGACCTTTGGCTTACCTTGAACATTCAATCTCTTCGTTGCTTTTTTAAAATCCATAGACATAGGATAGACATAGACCTGTGAGGTCGTGCCTCCATCCACATGTATTTCATCGTAGGTCTGACCATCGACCTCTACATCGATATAGACAGGAGGAAAGGCTCCGGGGATAGAGGCCGAGGCAAGGATAACCTCATGGATCAGCGCCTTCGATCCGGGGGCGCCACTGGCAGCAATTCTGCCAACATTCCAGATCACCGGACGAGATACATCCAGGTTCGTTGTGCCGATATAGATCCTGCGCCCTTTCCCATATTCAGCTCCAATCGCGGCAATCATCTTATCATCAATGGTTGACTGAATCAGGGCCTTCAGGGGCGCCGAATCCGCTGCTGCATCACTATTGATGGCCGACAGGGTACTGCGTTTAATCAAAATATCCTTGGTCGTGATCGTAGTGTAAAACTTTTCCAGTTCATCGTCATAATCGGACCCCAGGAAGGCAAAGGGTGCGATTAATGCGCCGGTACTGACCCCGGTTACCAGGGTGAACTCAGGTCGAGTACCTGCCTTGGTCCAGCCTACCAGGACGCCCGCGCCATAGGCCCCATTGGAACCACCACCCGAGATGGCCAGGTAGTTATGCGGCCGGTCCATAATACCGCCATAGATCTTTTTCAGCTCTGCTCGTGAGGTAACTACCCAGGATTGCTCCTCAGAACCCGTTCCCTCAGCCATGCTCACACGTGGAAAGCCTGAAGTGTCCCCCCACATACGGGCAAGATCTACACCTGGAATCTGGGCCTGATCGATCTTATCGACAGGAATAGGATGCTCACGCTTGGGCGCGTGCCCACAACCTTGCATCAGAACCAAAAGCAATGCGAGAGACATGACGCCCCAACGTGCCAATTTCGTATTTTGTGTCTTCCCCTGAACCACCATTTTATTCACCTTAGTTGGAGTTGAATGAAGTAGTTATTACAAACTCTTTCTTCTACCTTCTCATACGTTGACTAGACATTGAAGCAATGTGGTATATAGAACTAAAGTCTATATGCTCCCATCAGAATGTAAAGGCCCAACCCAGGGTTGGCCCCGACATACCCAGATCAATCACGCTATCGTCAACTGAAGTCACGACCTTAAAATAGCGATAACCAAACCAGATATTATTCAATCGATTGATTCGATAGATACCCCGGGCATCCAGATTGATATCCTGGTCCGTGTCGCCGACAAAACCGACATCACCACTGAGCATTACGCCCCAGTGGGGTGTAGCCCAGAGCGTGAACTCAGCACCGCCGATAATGTCTATAAAGTTATCATCCATGATCGTGATATTGTCATTGATATTGATCAGGCCATCGTTACGACTGCTTAGGTCCATGGTCATTTTGGTACGGATATCCCTCAAACCGGCATACAGACGCAGGGTGTCATAGACGCGATAACGGGCGAGCAGATCCACTACCCCCATATCCAGGTCGGTCTTGACGTCATGTGTGCTGAACAATCGCCCGGGTTGTACCGTATTCGTTTCCTGCAACTCGAGGTAGCTCACCCTCAGACCCGCCGATAAGCGGCCTTTTTCTGCATAGAATTCACCCAGGAAGACGGCATGAAGGTCCTTGATCACATCCTCCAGGGGCATCTCGATGGGCAGGTTACCGCTTTGAGTATCAACGCTACCATTAAAACTCGGCCCCCAAATCATGGGAAAGGCTACTGTGAATCGCCAACCATCATCGTGATCACCGGCCAACACGACACCTCCTGGGGCAAGCAGGAACACCAGGATAACGCAAGGCACTTTCAATATATTTATCATTGACTTAAAGTGCCTATTTAGAAAAAACATTACCTGTCTGCGTTACTTTTTGCACTTCATATCAGGCATAGATCGACATGATTGAGACCTGCTCATGTCTGCCGTCACAAAATTCGCATTCACAATGCATCGCACCCTGTGGATACTCGTGGTGACACCAGCCAATCTAACGGACTGGGTACAGCCACTCAATCGCTTCCGCTAAACTTTCGAACGCATGTACAGATCTGCCATCACCCACTACATCTCGCTCTACTGACCTCTCTGAATCGACGACACTCCCGGCGTTAACCAAAACCGCTACCTTCTGGGTTAAAACCAACTGATGGGCATCTAATTCCAAAAAGAGCCATTCGACCTGATCGATGCTGAGCTCTGCCTGTGGCTTACGACAATCGATTAAGGGCCTAAAATCACTCATGCCCGTGTAATTGCTGGATACGATCTGCACAAACTTCGTCATGGTAGTCGGAAAATCCAGCGATCTTTCCGATGTCAAAGTCACAAAATCATTCGCGTAAATAATACTCAGTTTTTCATGCATGCTCGGGACCTAATAATCTCCGCTGTAGCGTATTAAGGCTCATCGATCAGAGTATTTTCTGGACTAAATACAAGCTACATCACCTGTCTGATAACGATCACGACGAAACGCTGTCGGGCAGACCCCAGTTAATCGACGAAAGCTACGTGTAAAGTGGGAGGGATCGGTATAACCAAGTGCATACGCGATATCGACCATCTTTACATCTACATCACTCAACAGCGCCTTTGCGGCATCGTACCGAACCTGATCAAGCAACCCCGAAAAGGTCCATCCTTCATTGGCCAGACGGCGTCGCAGAGTCCGGGGCGAAGCATCAATCAAGGTAGCGACTTTATGGGCTGTGAGACCATTTTCCTGCAGATACGATTCCAACAGGAGCCGCAACGTCTTATTAAAATCCAGACGGTGAGTAAATACTGCGGGGCCATCAGATTTACGGCTATCACGGTCTACCATCCATTCGCCGTCAGACGGTCTACTCAGTAAGGCTCGTGAGAACCGGACATAACACAGCTTCTGTCCACCGATGAAATGGGTCTCCGGCAGCATCTGCCTGGCTACCTCCGGCACCTGGCGTGACTCAATGCCTATCTCGTCCGGCGTCCAGTTTGAATCGATAAAATGCCGGATAATGCCAATGATGATCCAGAGCACGTAACTCAACCCGATGTGGTAACCCGGCGTGTGGGTGGCATGGTTGTCACGGAGCCAAATACGCACACCCCCTTCAGTCTCTGACATACCCAACTGGTAGTGCGAGTATTCAACACCCACTAAAGCAAAGAAGTCTCTAAGCGCAAACTCCAGGCTAGGGGCCATTTCCAGATGTTTTATGAGACTTCGATGCAGATAGCCTTCCTGCGCCCAGCCGCCCACTTCCCAACCCAATACCCCGCCCTCGCGCTGGGCCATATCGTCAAAAAAGGACCTCACACATTGCACAGGTACATAGGCGTCGGGAGATTCACAAAGGAGTGGCAGCCCCGCACGTTCAAAAGCACCGTCTATGGGCGTACCGATTCCTCTGAGGAAATTAGCGGCGGCAACGATATGCGCCATACGCATCACCGGCACAACACTAGAAACACTTAACCCTTTCCCCATATCCCACCTGTGGCCGACACTAGCCAGCAATGATCTTTATCAACATCCGACTACCCCGATATAGTTCAACAGCCTGTTTCCAGGCCGCGTCATATTTTGCGTCGTTACAACCCCATTCAATGTTTACTCAGGCAATCAGTTTCATAGATTTGTTAGTACTTTAGTGCCTGCCACAAAACATTCTGGCCATTTCAGGCCAAAATTACTGGAATCACTCATTAAGATGCAAGGTTGTGATGCCGGTAGAATTACGTTCAAACATTACGACTACGGCACCATTAAGATTGGTTTTGGCATTGAAATTGTTCGAGACTTATACCTTCGGTACAATCATTGAAAATCCGAATACACCCTGAGTTTGACTCAAAGCAATGACCCTCGATGCCGTTCTAAGTAACATCGCCATACCCGGAGTGGTTGGCCTGATCATGCTGGTGGTAGGGCTGACGCTCACGATAGCGGATTTTCGACGGGTCGCGCATTACCCGAAAGCGGTGATCGTGGCGGTGATCGGGCAAGTCATAGCGCTGCCACTGATCGCTGCGTTGCTGATCTGGGGCCTGGCTCCTCCGCCCTATATGGTTGCCGGTATTATTCTCGTCGCGGCATCACCCGGAGGTGCACTTTCAAATCTGTACACCTATCTGGCACGTGGTAATACCGCATTGTCTGTCACACTGACAGCGATCTCCAGCCTGCTCAGCCTGATCAAACTACCCGTGGTGGCTACTATCGGTTTCGCCTGGTTACTCGATTTCCAGGGTACTGTCGATGTTCCCGTAGTTAAAACCATCCAGCAGCTCATCATCATGCTGATAATCCCGATTACAGGCGGCATGTTTATCAGGGCCCAATGGCCCGATGCCGTCGCCCGCTGGCAACCCGCCATGCAACGTATCAGCCTGATCGCACTGGCAGCGTTGGTTGGCATCATACTGTACCTGCAACGGGCAAACCTCATGGGTGATCTGGGTGATCTGGTGACTGCGGCCATTCTGTATTCGGTACTGGCTATGGCGACCGGGTGGTTGATCGGCAAAGCCGTCCGCCTGCCCGATACAGACTGTTTTACACTGCTGCTGGAGTTCACTGCACGAAACCTGGGGATCACTGCCGTCATCGGCGTCGTCGTGCTGGGGCGCTCTGACTTCATCCTGTTTGCGACCATATTCTTCCTGGTGCAAACCCCACTCATGGTGGCCATGGTTGGTATCAGACGCCTGTGCACCTCCACCGAGGCCCCAATAAAATAGCCCCGGCCATCAGACAAACCCAACCCCCATCACGAAACCGTAGGGCGGAATACACCTACAGGGATGTAGGAGGTAGAGCAAAGCAGGAGCAATTGCCGAGCGCAGCGTATTCCGCCAAACCCCAAACCCCAAACTCCAAACAAAACGGAGTAACTCCCATAAAGCGTATTACACCTACAGGGATGTAGGTTTAACCCATACTTCATGGAGGCGGCCGCATGTGTTTTGGGATGATTCTATACGGCGGAATACGCTGCTAGTCAGGTGTGGCGGATTTACCCAAGGGGCATACAAACGCTGCGCTAATCCGCCCTACATGGGGGCTACTCCATGTGGTGTGGGATAATTTCTATGCGGCGGATTTACCCAAGGGGCATACTAACGCTGCACTCGGCTCGGGCTCGGGCTCGTGCTTTGCTCTACCTCCTACATCCCTGTAGGTGTAATCCGCCCTACATGCTGACTTCATCCTGTTTGCGATCATATTCTTCCTGGTGCAAACCCCACTCATGGTGGCCATGGTTAGTATTAGACGCCTGCGTACCTCCCGCCGAGGCCCAAATAAATTAGCCTCATAAGCCTACCCCCATCACGAAACCGTAGGGCGGAATAGCGCAGCGTATTCCGCCAAATGCAAAACCCCGAACAAAACGAAATAACGCCCAAAAACGGAATACACCTACAGGGATGTAGGTTTAACCCATACTTCATGGAGGCGGCCGCATGTGTTTTGGGATGATTCTATGCGGCGGAATACGCTGCGCTATTCCGCCCTACGTAGGACGTTATCTGGCGATTGAATGGTTATTACTGGAGGCCAACTGGAGCATATCGCGTCGATAGACGCTGGGGCTGACGCCCGCAATCCGGCGAAAGCCCCGTGCGAAATGCGATGGGTCGCTATAGCCCAGTGCATTACTAATATCGATCATCTTGACATCTGAATCGTGCAGCAACCGCTTTGCGACATCGAATCTTACCTGGTCAATCAGGTCCGAATAGGTCGTTCCCTCGCCTTCCAGACGACGACGCAGGGTGCGGTTCGAGGTGCCTACCAAAGCCGCTGCCTCCTCAACCGTCGGAGCTCCCTCGACAAGATAGGATTCCAACACGAGCTGTAACGTCCCCGTAAAGCCCTCCCTACCAGCAAGCGTCAGAGGGGACTCACTCGGTTGTCGAAATTGATCAGCGGCCCAGTGTTGCTCGGGCGGTAGACTCAGAAAGGCCTTGGGAAATCGTAAGTAATACCGTTTCTGGGCTGGAATGATCATGGGACAAGGAATCATATCCCTGACGCCTGCAGGCACCGCGGCATCCCTGATTCCGATCTCATCGGGCCACCATGAAGCCCCGGCAAAATGCCGAACGACACCTAACATGACCCACAACGCGTAGCTCAATCCTATGTTGTAACCCGGCATATCAGTAATCAAGGTATCGTGAACCCAAAAAAGTACATCCTCACCACGCAGGGTGATGCCAAGACGATAGTTTGAGTTTTCGATAGGCGCCAGGGCAGAAAAGTCCAAGAGTGCACGACCCAAGGTCGGCGCAGCCGCAAGACGCTTTAATAACCCATGGTGCAGACTATTTTCATGCGCCCAGCGGCCGGTTTCCCAGCCTAAGGCCTCAATCTCACGCCTGGCCATGTCTTCGTAAAACGACTTCGCCCTGACAACGGGTACGTAACTATTGGGATCTTCACATAAAAGGGGAAGTCGCGCACGCCGAAAGGCGCTGTCGACTGGCACACCGACGCTCCTGAGAAAACGGGCATACCCAAGCGGATGACTGATCCGCATGATGGGTACACCAGCCGCTGTATCAATGCGTTGCCCCATCAACACCCCCCAGTATTGATATCAACTGAATACCGGTCATTATTTATTTAAAACTATCACTCGTCCACACCAACAAGAATTCGAACCCGCTGGCATCTCATCCACAGCGTTCGTGGCGATAGTCGCTAGGGCTTACACCGGTCATACGGCGAAAGCCCCGTGCAAAATGGGATGGATCGCTATAACCCAGCGCATAACTAATCTCGATCATCTTCACGTCGGAATCCTGTAGCATCCGCCTGGCTAAATTATATCGCACCCGATCCACCAGGTCCGAATAGCTTAAGCCTTCGCGCTCCAGACGACGTTTTAGCGTGCGACTCGAGGTACCGACCAACGCCGCTACCTTCTCGGCAGAAGGGCAACCTTCCGAGAGATAGGTTTCCAGAACGAGGCCCAATGATTCTGAGAAATTCAGACTAGCGGCAATGGGCAGCGTTGTCTCATCGTTGCCAGCATCAGGCCCTGAGGGCCATTTCCGGTCAGGTGGCAGGCTTAGGAATACACGTGGAAATCGTATGTAGCCCACCTTCTGTCCCGCCCTGATCCAGGTACCGGGCAGCATAGCCCGAGCGCGTTCCGGTACCGACAACGCCTCAATCCCAACTTCTTCGGGTATCCAGGAAGCACCAACAAAATGCCGAAGCACTGCAAGCATGACCTCAAGCGAGTAGCTCTGCGCTACATGGTAGCCAGGTGTATCGGCGTCAAAGGCATTGTGGACCCAGAAAAGGACATCCTTATCGCAGGTCGTCATACCCAGTCTAATATGTGTGTTTTCTGCTGTTGCCAGCACAGCGAAATCCTGGAGCGCACGACCCAGCGTTGGCGCCGTCTCCAAACGCCTCATGAGCCCCTGTTCAAGCATGTTTTCATGGGCCCAGCGACCCGCTTCCCAGCCAAGCGCTTCGGACTCGCGTGCGGTCATGTCGTCGAAAAATGACCACACCCTGTGAACAGGCACGTAACTATTGGGATCCTCACACAGGAGCGGGAGTCGCGCACGCCGAAAGCTGCTATCGACAGGCGCGCCGATGCTTCTTAGAAAACCGGTAAAGGCCAGTGGATGAGCCATGCGCATAACCGGCACAGTGGTCTTTATCGCTTTACGTGTAGCCAACCGTGTTTCTCTTTTGGATGCCAAGGCGATGAATAAGTCACTAATAAATCGAGTATTTCTCAATGCACCACAGCGCACATCATAAAGCACCCAACCCTTTAGATACAATAACGGCTGGCTGGACCACGCCATGCGCCGTCGAATTAGCAGGATTGAGCATTTTTTTGGCCTGGTTCTTGCTGTAAAACTATTCGATTAATTGGCCACAATTGGACAGATTTAAAGCCGGCAACATGCAATGATTACGGACTGCTTTAAGACCACGCGCATAAGGTGGGCACAATGGCTAGACATGGAAGTGACTTCAATCAGGAAAAACTATTGCGAACCGTTGAGACATTGATATTCGATGGAAAGGCAACCATAGATCGAGCGGCACGAGTGCTAGGCATCAGTCCACGCACCCTGAACCGTCGTCTACATCGGGCGGGCACCACATTCTCACATATAGTCGACGATTGCCGGCTAAATTCGGCACGTACACTACTCGCCTCTTCGAATGCGAAAACCTACCAGATCGCCGCTGCATTGGGTTACAAAGACCCCAGCAGTTTCAGTCGCGCCTTTACCCGTTGGACAGGCATGACGCCACGGCAATATCGCGCCCAATCATACTCCAAGGAATAAACGCATAGCATTATCCCTGTTTTCTGGATAAGGCCTGGATAGGACGTAGCTCATACGGCGGATTACGCTGCGCTATTCCGCCCTACTCTATTTAATCAAAATCATACCCAGCTCTAATACTATTTGACAAAAAATCGGTCTGCTTCATAAACCCCCATAAAACCAATATTCTGCGTAGGGCGGAATAGCGCAGCGTATTCCGCCACATGGAATTAACCCACCCTATTCCGCCATATAAGATTAACCTGCCAAACACCTCAACCCGGCTCACCGACATCAATATCCATATCGCCCACACCCCAGTTTTCCGGGTAAAACCCACGTTGAACATGGTGCCTAAAGGTTGAGTACGGCCAATCCAGGGCCTTATCCACATAACCATGTTTGACCGGATTATTATGAAGATAATCCATATGGACAGCATAATCGCTCTCGTCCCTGATCGTATGCTCCCAATAACGGCGTTGCCAGATGCCACGTTCACCATTTCGTCGCCTCACATAGGAACGCCGCTCTATTTTTGGCATTGCCTTCGAGAACAACGTCTTAATCAGCCGAATACGTTTAGCATAATCATCATCACCTTGTGGCAAGGTCCAGATACAATGCATGTGGTCAGGTAACACCACCCATCCATCAATATGAAAGGGATGCCGTTCCCGGACACGCCTCACCACGTGACGTAATAGATCAATCTGCTGGATAAGCAGTGCATTCTGGTTGCGCTCAAGTAAATTGATGGTAAAAAAGTAACAGCCGCCTTGAATGCGGTTTCGTCGGTAATTGGGCATGGTGTGTTAAGTCCTTTAACAGTGATAATCCATTAAGTTTTGGTGTTTACATCTGG